>NZ_JBHRXJ010000014.1:0-94814 GCF_042648425.1 Paracoccus mangrovi
CGACGACAGACACCGCTCGGGGCGAAAAACGCTTGCCCAGCGAGCAAAATCAGGCGATCTTGAAGTCAAGCGGCAGGCCACTTGGAGAATGTCGGTTCAAATAGGTGCCGACACACGGACAGGGAGAACCGGCCATGCGGCTGACGTCACAGAAGCAGGTCTGGTACTGGGGCGCGGCGCTGGCCGTGCTGCTTTTGGCGCTGTGGCTGGTGGGCAATGCGGTGATGCCCTTTATCCTTGGCGCCGCCGTGGCCTATCTGATGGATCCGGTGGCCGACCGGCTGGAACGGCTGGGCCTGTCGCGCACGCTGTCGGTCGTGGTCATCACCGTGGTCGCGATCACGGTGGTGGTGCTGGCCTTTCTGCTGCTGGTGCCGGTGCTGGTGCGCCAGACCACCGCGCTGATCGAGACGGCGCCGCAGATGGCCGAACAGCTGATGTCGTTCCTGCGCACGCGCTTTCCCGAGATATTTACCGAGGGCAGCACCGTCAACAACGCGCTGACCGATGCCGCCAAGAACATCAGCGCGCGGGGGGGCGAGCTGCTCAGCACCGTGCTTGGTTCGGTGATGAGCGTGTTCAGCGTGCTGGCGCTGGTCGTCATCGTGCCGGTGGTTGCGTTCTATCTGCTGCTCGACTGGGACAAGATGGTCGCGCGTCTGGATGAGCTGCTGCCGCGCGAACATGCGCCCACCATCCGCTTCCTGGCCACCGAGATCGACGTTGCGCTGTCGGGCTTCGTGCGCGGGCAGGGGCTGGTAATGCTGATTCTCGGCACCTTCTATTCGATCGGGCTGGGACTGGTGGGGCTGCCTTTCGGCGTGGCCATCGGGGTTCTGGCGGCCTCGCTTTCGTTCATCCCCTATGTAGGCGTGGTGATCGGCGGCGCGACGGCCATCGGTGTTGCGCTGTTCAGCTTCTGGGGCGATCCGGTCTGGATCGCCGCCGTGGTGGCCATCTTTGCCATCGGTCAGGTGGTCGAGGGCAATTATCTGCAGCCCAAGATCGTCGGCGGCAGCATTGGCCTGCATCCGATCTGGCTGATGCTGGCCTTGTCGGTCTTTGGCACCATCTTCGGCTTTGTCGGCCTGTTGGTGGCGGTGCCGGTTTCGGCGGCGTTGGGGGTTCTGGTGCGCTATGCGGTCGGCCGCTACAAGGACAGCCCGATCTATACCGGGCGCGAGATACCGGCCCCGCCGGCCCCGCCCACCCGGGTCGAGCTGGTCGCGCGCGGCACCGCCGCCCATGAACGCAAACTGGCCCAGATGTCGCATGAGGTGGCGCTTGCGCGTCTGCACAATGATGAACATCTGGCCGAGCTGCTCGAGGCCCAGCAGGCCCGCCAGCGTGCCGGCGCCGAACCCGATGCCGAGGGTCCGCCCGCGCCGCGCGATCTTCTGGCCGATGAACGGGCCCATGATCCGGGTCGCGGGACCGCCTGATCCGTGGCCCGGCAGCTGACCCTTGACCTGACGATGCCGCCGGCATCGTCGCGGGACGATTTCCTGATCTCGGGCGCCAATCGCCATGCGCTTGGCATGCTGGACCAGCCCGAGGACTGGCCGGGCGGGCGGATGCTGCTGATCGGGGCGCCGGGGGCGGGCAAGTCGCATCTGGCCGGGTTCTGGGCCGATGAGCGCGGCGCCCATATCGTTCAGGGCTGGACGCTGAACCCGGCCAATGCCGATGAACATGTGCCCCAGGGCGGCGCCGTGGTGGTCGAGGATGGCCATGAGGCCGGCGGCAATCCCGAGGCCGAACAGGGCTTGTTTCACCTGTGGAACCTCGCGGGCGCGCGCGATTGCCGGCTATTGATCACCGCCCGCGCCGCGCCGCGCGACTGGGGGATCGGGTTGCCGGATCTGCGCTCGCGGCTCGACAGCGCCGCGCAGGCGGTGCTGGCCGCGCCCGATGAGGCATTGTTGCCGGCGGTGCTGGTCAAGCTTTTCGCGGATCGCCAGATTCAGGCCCCGCCCGAGGTGATCGACTGGCTGGCGCTGCGCATGGATCGCGATCTGGATCTGGCGCGCCGTCTGGTCTCGGCGATGGATCGGGAATCGCTGGCCCATCGCCGCGCCATCAGCCGCCGTCTCGCGGCCGAACTGCTGGACAAACTGACCCCGCCCGATCCATGATCCGGCCGCCGCGTCACTGTGGCCCAGCCGACCCTTTCGCCCCTTTTTTCCGTCGATCCGATCACCATGACCCAAGCCGATTACCTGAAAACCCCGTTTCCCGAACCGCGCGCGCTGCGCGATGGCGTGCCGCAAGGTCCCGATCGCGTCTTTAACCGCGAAATCAGCTGGCTCGCCTTTAACTGGCGCGTTCTGGACGAGGCGCGAAACCCGCGGGTGCCGCTGTTGGAACGGCTGCGCTTTCTGTCGATCAGCGCCACCAATCTGGACGAATTCTACACCGTCCGCGTCGCCGGCTTGCGCGAACTGGTGCGCGAGGGGAACGCCACGCTATCCGATGACGGGCGCACGCCCTCGGACCAGCTGGCGTTGATCAACGCGGATGCGCGCCGGCTGATGGGCGCGCAACAGGCGGTCTGGAACGGACTGCGCCGCGAGCTTGAACTGGTCGATATCGCCATCCTGTCGCGGTCGCGCATCACCCGCGCCGAAGAGGAATTCCTGCACCGCTATTTCACCGAGCAGGTGTTTCCGGTGCTGTCGCCGCTGGCCATCGACCCGGCGCATCCCTTTCCCTTCATCCCCAATGCCGGCTTTTCGCTGGCGCTGGAACTGGCGCGCGAGGGCGACGGGCGCCAGATGCAGGCCCTGCTGCCGATCCCGCAGCAAGTCGCGCGCTTTATCGCGCTGCCCGGCGGCAAGCGGTTCCTGCGGTTGGAAGACTTGTTGCTGATGCACCTGCCCAGCCTGTTTCCCGGCTATCGCGACATTGGCCATTGCGCGTTCCGGGTGCTGCGCGACAGCGACCTTGAGGTCGAGGAAGAGGCCGAGGATCTGGTCCGCGAATTCGAGACCGCGCTGAAACGGCGCCGGCGCGGCAGCGTCATCCGGATGAAGATCACGGCCGGCGCGCCCGACCGGCTGCGCAAACTGATCAAGGACGAACTGAACGTCCATTCCGATGAGGTGATCGAGGTCGAGGGGCTGGTCGGCATGGCCGATCTGCGCGAACTGGTGCTGGATTCGCGCCGCGACCTGCAATGGCCGGCCTTTACGCCGCGCGTGCCCGAACGCGTCCAGGACCATGACGGCGACATGTTCGCGGCCATCCGGCAAAAGGACATGCTGCTGCACCACCCTTATGAAACCTTCGACATGGTGATCCGGTTTCTGCAACAGGCTGCGCGCGATCCCGACGTGCTGGCGATCAAGCAGACGCTTTACCGCACATCGCGCGACAGTCCGATTGTCGACGCCCTGTGCGAGGCCGCCGAATCCGGCAAATCCGTCACCGCGCTGGTCGAGCTGAAGGCGCGTTTCGACGAAGCTGCCAATATCCGCCAGTCGCGCCGGCTGGAGCGTTCCGGCGCCCATGTCGTCTATGGTTTCGTGCAGTACAAGACCCACGCCAAGATCAGCGCCGTGGTCCGGCGCGAGGGCGACCGGCTGGTCACCTATACCCATTTCGGCACTGGCAATTATCACCCGATCACCGCGCGGATTTACACCGACCTGTCGCTGTTCACCTGTGATGCGGCGCTGGGGCGCGATGCATCCAAGGTGTTCAATTTCCTGTCCGGCTATGTCCAGCCCGACGGGCTGGAAAACATGGCGATCTCGCCCATCGACATGAAAGAAAGGCTGATCGAGATGATCGCCCGTGAGGCCGAGTTCGCCCGCCGCGGCCGGCCAGCCGCGATCTGGGCCAAGATGAACAGCCTGATCGAAAAGGACGTGATTGAGGCGCTTTACGCCGCCAGTCAGGCCGGCGTGCGGATCAATCTGGTCATTCGCGGCATCTGCGGGCTGCGTCCCGGCATTGCGGGCCTGTCCGACAATATCCGGGTGAAATCCATCGTCGGCCGGTTTCTGGAACATTCCCGCATTATCTGTTTCGGCAATGGCTTCGGCCTGCCTTCGAAAAAGGCACGGGTGTTCATCAGCTCGGCCGACTGGATGGGGCGCAACCTGTCGCGCCGGGTGGAGACCCTGATCGAATGCCAGAATGAGACGGTCAAGGCCCAGATCACCAGCCAGATCATGGCCGCCAATATGGCGGACGAGGCGCAAAGCTGGCTGTTGCAGCCCGACGGGCGCTATCTGCGCTATCTGCCGGCGGGGCGCGACGATTTGTTCTCATGCCATAAATTCTTCATGGAAAACCCGTCTTTGTCGGGGCGCGGCAGCGCCGGCGCGCGCGACGTTCCGGCGCTGACGCATTCCATGGATTGACGCCTCGGTTGAATTGAACCATCCAAACGCTACCACCCGGCAGGGTAACGGAATCGAGAGGAACCCGATGAACGGTGTCGTGACCGCAAGCGGAGAAACCATCGAGCCCTTTGGCCGATCATTGTTCGAACGTGCCTCGGAGCGGGCGCTGAGCCGCGTGGGCGTGGTCGATGTCGGATCGAACTCGATCCGGATGGTCGTGTTCGACGGGGCCGCGCGTTCGCCAGCCTATTTCTACAATGAAAAGGTGATGGCGGGTTTGGGGCAGGGGCTGGCCACGACCGGCATGCTGAACCCCGATGGTGCGCAGCGTGGCATGACGGCGCTGAAGCGTTTTGCGGCGCTGGCCGAGGGGATGGGCATTAAGCCCCTGACCTGCGTGGCGACCGCCGCCGTGCGCGAGGCCAAGGACGGCCCCGCCTTTCGCAAGGCTGTCGAAAAGGAAACCGGGCTCAAGCTTTGGGTTATCGACGGCGAGGAAGAGGCCCGGCTTTCCGCGCAGGGCGTGCTGCTGGGCTGGCCCGAGGCGCGGGGGTTGGTCTGCGATATCGGCGGCAACTCGATGGAGCTGGCCGAGGTCGCTGACGGCAAGGTCGGCAAGCGTATCTCGACACCCCTGGGGCCATTCCGCCTGCAACAGGTCAAGGGGGGCGAAGCGGGCTTGCGCGACCATATCCGCAAGGTCATGGAGAATGCCGCCGACAAGATGGGGCGCGGGCATGATCAGATCTATCTGGTCGGCGGCTCATGGCGGGCCATCGCACGGCTGGACATGCTGCGCACCGATTATCCGATGACGGTGCTGCACGAATACCGCATGACCCCCGAAGCCGCGATCGATACGGTGAAATGGATCGCCGGCAAAACCATCCCCGAGATGCGCGCCGCCACGGGCATTTCACAAAGCCGGATGGAGTTGGTGCCG
This sequence comes from Paracoccus mangrovi, assembly GCF_042648425.1. Classification (NCBI taxonomy): domain Bacteria; kingdom Pseudomonadati; phylum Pseudomonadota; class Alphaproteobacteria; order Rhodobacterales; family Paracoccaceae; genus Paracoccus; species Paracoccus mangrovi. Next base: position 5,293 of record NZ_JBHRXJ010000014.1, read on the forward strand.
CTGGCCAGTCAGGTGCTGAAACAGCTGGTCGAAAGCCTGAAGCCGAAATCGCTGGCGGTGTCGTCCTATGGCATCCGCGAGGGGCTGCTTTACGAACAGATGCCCGCCGGCCTGCGGTCGCGCGATCCGCTGATCGAGGCGGCGCGGTTTGCCGAACGTCAGATGGCGCGGATGCCCGGTTTCGGCAAGAAGCTGTATCAGTTCCTGCAACCCTTGTTCGCCAAGGTGCCGCCCGAACGCGACCGGCTGATCCGGGCCGCCTGTCTTTTGCATGACACGACCTGGCGCACACATCCCGATTACCGCGCCGATGCCTGTTTCGACAATGTGACGCGGGCCAATATGGCGGCGCTCAGCCATCCCGAGCGGGTCTTTCTAGGCCTGTCGCTGCTGCATCGCTATAAGAACAGCCGTTCCAATTCGCCGATGGCGCCCCTTTTCGCCCTGCTCAGCGAAGAGGAAATGCGTGACGCCGAGGTGCTGGGCAAGGCCATGCGGTTCGGCGCCATGTTCTCGGTCAAGGATCCGGCCGAGGCGGGGACGCTGAAGGTTCTGCCCAAGAAGGGACAGCTTGAGCTGCGCCTGACCAAGATCGGATCCGCCTTGATGGGCGAGGTCGCCGAAGCGCGCTTTCGGGCGCTGGCCAGTGCATTGGGGCTGGAACCGGTGGTCACCCAGGACTAGGCGGCGCCGGACGATTCGCATCCGGCCGGGGCCATTGACGCGATTTCGGTCAATGCAGGCTGGGCTTTCGGGCGCTGGACCTGTCCGAAAGGTCAGCTGACCGAAACGACAAGTTCATTTCCCGCCCAGGTTGTGGCAAAAACTTGCTTATGGGGTCGGCGATCCAAGCTTTACCGTTCCGTGTTTCCCAGTCCGGATTGCCGCCCCATCGAGTTTTCCCAGATCACCCCGCCCAATTGGCCCCATCCAACCGACAGGGCCAACCGGATATGCCCAGGTCCGGGCCTGGGTCAGCCGCCCCAGGTCCGTTCCAGCACGCCGATCCAGTTCCCCGCGGCGATCTTTTCGGTCAATTCGCGGCCATAGCCGTGATCCAGCATCGCCTGAACCAACCCTTGCAGCTTTGACGCATCGCTCAGATCCTCGGGCATTTCGGCGCCGTCGTAATCCGAGCCAAGCGCCACCCCATCCTCGCCCAGAATGCCCAGAAGATGGTCCAGATGCCGCAGGATGATGTCAAAGCCATGCATCGGTGTGCGCAGCCCCTCGGGATGCAGAAAGCCGATCGCATAGTTCAGCCCGACCAGCCCGCCGGTTTCCGCGATTACCCGCAATTGCCGGTCGGTCAGGTTGCGCGAGCTGGGCGAAACCGCATGCGCGCAGCTGTGGCTGGCGACCAGCGGCGCGTCGGTCAGCGCGGCGATATCGTCAAAGCCCTTTTCGTTCAGATGCGACAGGTCCAGCATGATCCGCAGCCGGTTGCATTCGCGCACCAGATCCTTGCCGGCCCCGGTCAGCCCCGGCCCGGTATCGGGCGAGGACGGAAAGGCAAAGGGCACGCCATGGCCATAGCGCGTCGGCCGCGACCAGACCGGGCCCAGCGAGCGCAGCCCCATCGCATGCCAGACATGCAGCGCGTCCAGATCGGCGATCGGCTCGGCGCCCTCGATATGCATGATGGCGGCAACGCGGCCGGCGGCCATGGCGGCGCGGATCTCGGCCGCGCTCTTGCAGATGGACAGCGTGCCGGTCCGCTCCATCGCCATCAGCTGGCCGGCCAGCGCAAAGCCATGGGTCAGGGCCTCGGCCAGCGGCACCTCGGGGGGCAGGGGCAGGGCAAAGGGCGGGTTCTGTTTCTGGATCGCATGCAACTCGGCATCGGGATCGGGCCCTGAGGGCGCCCAGATCGCAAAAAATCCGCCCGCCATGCCGCCCGCCCGCATCCGCGGCAGATCCAGCGCGCCGGTGCCATCGCCTTGCAGCCACAATTGGTCACGGTCGGGGCCGGCCGGGATCATGCGCTGCAAAAAGTCGTTATGGCCGTCAAACACCGGAATCATGGTCAGTCCTTTCCAAGGTTGCGGGCCAGCATGCCCCCTGACGAAAACCGCTGCAACCATGCGCGCGCTCGCGTAAGGTGAAGACGAGGCGAGGGAAAACGGAGGCCAGCCATGACCCGCATCGACAAGAATTTCGACGGACAGACCGTGATCTGCACCTTTGAGGTGACGCCCGGATCGGCGCAGGACGTGCTGGACGCGCTGAGCGAGGCCTATGCCCAGGTCATCAGCCGCCAGCCCGGCTATGTCTCGGGTGCGATCCATCTGAACGACGCCCAGACCCGGATCGCCACCTATTCGCAATGGCATGACCGCCGCGACTATCAGGCCATGCTGCGCACCGCCGAGATGCGCGAAAGAAACCGCGCCATCCATGCCATGTGCCGCCATTTCGAACCGGTCATGTACGAGGTGGTCGATACCTGGAACCGCTGAGCGCGGCGGATCATTCTGCACATGCGAAAAGGCCGTGCATTGCCCGTGCACAGCCCCTAATCTGTCGAAAACAGGCCGGCGGAAACCGGAACGGAGGGAAGGCCATGGCGGGACGAGTCATTACGGTTGCACAGCAGAAGGGTGGCTCGGGCAAGACGACGGTGGCGGTGAACCTTGCGGTGGCGCTGCGCGGGCGCGGCCATTCGGTGGCGCTTCTGGATACCGACCCGCAGGGCAGCATGGGCCGCTGGTTTCTGGAACGGCTGGAACGCCGGGGCGAGGATGAGGCGCTGGAATTCGGCACCTCTTCGGCCTGGGGGGCCAGCTACGAATCCGACAAGCTCAAGAAACGCTTCGATTATGTCATCATCGACACGCCGCCCAAGATCGACAGCGACCTGCGCCCGGCGCTGCGCGTCGCCGATCTGGTGGTGGTGCCGGTGGCGACCAGCCAGGTCGATCTTTGGGCGACCGAGGGGGTGCTGGATCTGGCGCGGCGCGAGAAATGCGACACGCTGATCGTGCTGAACCGGACCCGCGCCAATACCCGTCTGACCGGCGATGTGGCGCAGGGGGCGGCCGAACTGGGCGCCGAGGTGGCGGATGCGCAGCTTGCGAACCGTGTCGCCTATGCCGAAACGCTGGGACAGGGGCTGGGTGCGGGTGAATCGTCGCGCAATGCCGCCGCCCGCGCCGAAATCGACGCGCTTCTGGACGAGGTGGTCGCGCGCATCGGCTGATCGTCGCCGATTTTTCTTTTGATGGAACTATTTAGCGGCTCAAGAGTTGTCGCGGCGTCACCCGAACCGCCGAGGATATTGCCATGAAGCAAATTTTGCCGCTGATCCTGTCCGTGCCGTTGCTGTTGATGGCCTGTGACAACGCGGCGTCCGAAGCCAATGATATGACGGATGCCGACAGCGCCCCCAGCGATGGCGCAGCCGATGACAGCTGTGGTGCGACGCGTTTCACCGATCTGGTCGGCCAGACCAATCCGATCCTGACCATTCCGGCCGATACGCCCTATCGGACCTATCGCACCGGCGATCCGGTCACGATGGATTTCGCGCCAAAACGGTTGAACTTTGAATATGACCGCAGCGGCAAGCTGATCCGCGTCACCTGCGGCTAGGCTTTCGCATCAAAAGCCCAGCCGGCGCAGCGGGCCGATCAGCCGTCGGTACATGATCGGCGGGACGATATCCTGCAAGATCTCGTTGCGCCGGGTTTCGTGATCGGCCTGGTCGATACTGCCCGGGCGCGGTTTGAAGAGTGTCGTATGCGACCTTTTTGTGCCATCCCAGGTTGCGGTATAATAATACAGCGCAAGCGACATGCGCGGCCTTCCCTCGGGATGGTTCACGGGCGTCGGATTGCCGTGCCATGTCGACGAGCCGGTATTGAAGCAGACCATGCGATTGAAGCGCGGGACGAAACTTTCGACCATTTGGGTCATGTCATTGTTCCAGATCTCGAACGAGCCGCCAAATGCCTCCTCCCAGTCTTTATTGAGGTAAATCAGGACATTCAGCCGTCTTTCCAGATTCAGAATGGCATTGTGGTTGAAATCGGCATGGATATCCAGATGGCCGCCATTTCCGACGACATGGACCCCGCCACCGGCGAAATAGGGATCGGGGATCAGCCCCTTGATCCCGGTCATGCCTTCGAGAAACTGAACGAAAGGCCTTGAATTCAAAACATAGAACAGGTTGCGGGTATAGGGCGGCAGGCGTTCCGGTACATAGCTGGTCTTCAGCTTTTACTGTGGCCGGTTGAAGCTGGTCTCGGCCTCGGGCAGCGTTTGCAGCTCTGCAAGCACCCGGTCCAGAACCTCGGCGGGCAGAAAGTCATCAAATCCGCCATAGGGATAGGGCTGTTTGCTGCGATAAGATTCAGCCGCGTTCTTGCCGGCGATCTTGGCGGATTCAGCATCCAGTTGAAGCGTATCGGCATTCAGAGACAGAACGGACATGACGATCTCCCAAGGCTGATAAAATGCGTGCCTGGGCAGAAGTTTGTCACAAAATCATAATCTCTTCGCCTGTCGCTTTGGGCAGGTCGGCGATCAGCGCCGTCGCTTGGAACGCTTGTTGCCACCGCGTTGCCCGGCGCGTCCGGCGCTGGACCGGCCCGAGGCATTGACCGCCGCCTCGGCGGCCTCGTCGATGGCGGATTGCCGGGCCAGCGGGTCGTCGGCCACGGCCAGCTCGACCGCCTCAAGCCGCTTGACCTCGTCGCGCAGGCGGGCGGCCTCTTCGAATTCGAGGTTCTCGGCAGCCTTGCGCATCTGGGCGCGCAGGGCATCCAGATGGGCGGCAAGATTGGCGCCGACCATGGGGCGGTCGACCTTGGTGGTGATCCGCGACTGATCGGTATCGCCCTGCCAGAGGCCGGCCAGAACGTCCTCGACATTCTTGCGCACGGTCTGGGGGGTGATGCCATGCGTCTCGTTATAGGCCATCTGCTTGACGCGCCGGCGCTCGGTCTCGGCCATGGCGCGTTCCATGCTGCCGGTGATGCGGTCGGCATACATGATGACACGGCCATCGGCATTGCGCGCGGCGCGGCCGATGGTCTGGATCAGCGAGGTTTCCGAACGCAGGAAACCTTCCTTATCGGCATCGAGAATTGCGACCAACCCGCATTCCGGGATATCAAGACCTTCGCGCAACAGGTTGATACCAATCAGAACATCGAACGCGCCCAGCCGCAGGTCGCGCAGGATCTCGATCCGCTCGATCGTGTCGATATCGCTGTGCATATAGCGCACGCGAATGCCCTGTTCGTGCAGATATTCGGTCAGATCCTCGGCCATGCGCTTGGTCAATGTGGTGACCAGCGTGCGGTAACCCGCGGCCGAGACCTTGCGCACCTCGTCCAGAAGGTCGTCGACCTGCATCTCGACCGGGCGGATTTCGATCTGCGGATCGATCAGGCCGGTGGGGCGGATCACCTGTTCGGTAAAGACGCCGCCACTCTGGTCCATCTCCCAATCGGCCGGGGTGGCGCTGACAAAGACCGATTGCGGACGCATGGCGTCCCATTCCTCGAATTTCAGCGGGCGGTTGTCCATGCAGCTGGGCAGGCGGAAACCGTGTTCGGCCAGGGTGAACTTGCGCCGGAAGTCGCCGCGATACATGCCGCCGATCTGCGGCACGCTGACATGGGATTCGTCCGCGAAAACAATGGCGTTATCCGGGATAAACTCGAAAAGCGTGGGTGGCGGTTCGCCCGGCGCGCGCCCGGTCAGATAGCGGGAATAGTTTTCGATCCCGTTGCAAACCCCGGTTGCTTCCAGCATTTCCAGGTCAAAATTCGTGCGCTGTTCCAGCCGCTGAGCCTCAAGCAGCTTGCCCTCGTCGGTCAGCTGTTTCAGCCGCGTCTGAAGTTCGGCCCTTATGCCCTTGGTCGCCTGTTGCAAGGTCGGACGCGGGGTGACGTAATGGCTGTTGGCATAGATGCGGATCTGTTTGAAACTGTCCGTCTTTGCGCCGGTCAGCGGATCGAATTCGGTAATCGATTCAAGCTCGTTTCCGAAAAAGTCAAAGCGCCAGGCGCGGTCTTCGAGGTGGGCGGGCCAGACCTCGACCACATCGCCGCGCACCCGGAAACCGCCGCGCTGAAAGGCGGCGTCAAGGCGGCGATATTGCTGCGCGACCAGCTCGGCCAGAAATTCGCGCTGGTCATAAAGCTGACCCACGATCATGTCCTGGGTCATTGCCGAATAGGTCTCGACCGAGCCGATGCCATAGATGCAACTGACCGAGGCCACGATGATCACGTCGTCGCGTTCCAAAAGCGCGCGCGTCGCCGAATGGCGCATCCGGTCGATGGCCTCGTTGATCTGGGATTCCTTCTCGATATAGGTGTCCGAGCGCGGCACATAGGCCTCGGGCTGGTAATAGTCGTAATAGCTGACGAAATATTCGACGGCGTTTTCGGGGAAAAATCCCTTGAATTCGCCGTATAATTGCGCCGCGAGGGTCTTGTTCGGGGCCAGAATGATGGCCGGACGCTGGGTCTCTTCGATCACCTTGGCCATGGTATAGGTCTTGCCGGTGCCGGTCGCGCCCAAAAGCACCTGATCGCGTTCGCCATTTCGCACGCCCTGTGCCAGTTCGGCGATGGCGGTGGGCTGGTCGCCGGCGGGCTGAAATTCCGAATGCATGACGAACCGCCGGCCGCCCTCAAGCTTGGGGCGGGTCACCTCGGGATAGCGGGTGACGGGGGCGTCGGTGTTGTTATGGCCCATGGTTTCACCTTTGTTCTCGGCCTACAATCTGGCGTTTTCGGGCGGCGATGCAAGTCCCGGCGATGCAAACCGGTCATGCCGGCCGCGAAAATCGGGCCTGCGACACCGGCCCGTCTTGATCCGGGGCGCGCCATCGGGGATAACGGCGCCAAGCAAGAACAGAGGGTTCCCGCCATGCGAGTCCGCATCTACAAGCCTGCCCGCAACGCCATGCAATCGGGCATCGCGCGCACCAAGGAATGGGTGCTGGTCTATCCGGCCGCCGATGCGCGTGAAATCGACCCGCTGATGGGCTGGACCAGCAGCGACGACACCCAGAGCCAGGTCCGCCTGCGCTTTGAGACCCGCAAACAGGCCGAGGATTACGCCCGCGAAATGGGGCTGGATTATGTCGTGACCGAGCCGCATGCCCGCGCCGCCAATATCCGCCCGCGTGGTTACGGCGAAAACTTCGCCACCGACCGCCGCGCGCCCTGGACGCATTGATCGGCCGGAGGCCGGCGCGGTGACCCCGAACCGGATCGCCGCATATCCATCGCTCCGATAAAAAAGCCCGCGTCTTGCGGGCTTTTTTATGCGCTGATGGGCCCGCCGTTCAGACCAGCCGCGCGCCCTGCATCGCGGCATGCACGAAGCCCGCGAAAAGCGGGGCCGGCTCAAAGGGTTTGGACTTCAGCTCGGGGTGGGATTGCACGCCGATGAACCAGGGATGGTCGGGATATTCCACCACCTCGGGCAGCTTGCCATCCGGCGACATGCCCGAAAACTTCAGCCCCGCCGATTCCAGCTGATCGCGATATTTCGCGTCGACTTCATAGCGGTGGCGGTGACGATCCTCGATCTGCAAGGCGCCGTCATAGATTTCCGAGATCTTCGAGCCGGGTTCCAGCACCGCCGTATAGGCGCCCAGCCGCATCGTGCCGCCCTTGTCGTCGGTGACCTTGCGGCTGACGGTGTAATTGCCCTGAACCCATTCCTTGAGGTGATAGACCACGGGGGTAAAGCGGGTTTCGCCCGCCTCGTGGTCGAATTCTTCGGAACCGGCATCGGGCATGCCGGCCAGATTGCGCGCCGCCTCGATCACCGCCATCTGCATGCCCAGACAGATGCCCAGATAGGGGACCTTTTTCTCGCGCGCGTATCTGGCGGCGGTCACCATGCCCTCGGTGCCGCGCTCGCCAAAGCCACCGGGCACGATGATGCCGTGATAGCCGTCCAGCAGATGCGCGCCTTCGCCTTCCAGTTTTTCGCTGTCGACCCAATCGGCCTTGACGCGGACCCGGTTGGCCATGCCGCCATGGGTCAGCGCCTCGGCGATGGATTTATAGGCGTCTTCCAGCTGGGTGTACTTGCCGACCACGGCGATTCGGACCTGACCCTCGGCATGTTCCAGACGGTCCATCACGTCCTCCCAACGCGACAGATCGGGGCGCGGCGCGGGGCTGATCCCAAACGCGTCCAGCGCCGCCTGATCCAGACCCGCGCGGTGATAGGCCAAGGGCGCCTCATAGATGGATTTCAGGTCATAGGCCGGGATGACGTGATCGGGACGGACATTGCAGAACAGCGCGATCTTGGCGCGTTCCTTTTCCGGGATCGGATGCTCGCTGCGGCAAACCAGCACGTCGGGCGCAAGGCCGATGGATTGCAGCTCTTTGACGCTGTGCTGGGTGGGCTTGGTTTTCAATTCGCCCGAGGCCGCCAGATAGGGCAGCAGCGTCAGATGCATCAGGATGCATTCGTTGCTTGGGCGTTCGTGGATGAACTGGCGGATCGCCTCGAAAAAGGGCAGGCCCTCGATATCGCCGACCGTGCCGCCGATTTCGCAGAGCATGAAATCGACCTCTTTGTCGCCGACCGACAGGAAGTCCTTGATTTCATTTGTGACATGGGGAATGACCTGAATGGTCTTGCCCAGATAGGCGCCGCGCCGTTCCTTTTCCAGCACGTTGGAATAGATCCGCCCCGAGGAAATCGAGTCGGTCTTGCGCGCATGCACGCCGGTAAAGCGCTCGTAATGGCCCAGATCCAGATCGGTCTCGGCACCGTCATCGGTGACAAAGACCTCGCCATGTTCGAACGGGCTCATGGTGCCTGGATCGACGTTCAGATAGGGGTCCAGCTTGCGCAGCCGCACCGTATAGCCGCGCGCCTGCAAAAGCGCTCCCAGCGCCGCCGAGGCCAGCCCCTTGCCAAGCGAGGAAACCACGCCGCCGGTGATGAAGATGTAACGCGCCATAGGGACCCCGTGAGTAATCAAATAGTCGATCGCGGCCCGAATCTGGGCGGCATCACGGGACTCGAGCTATATCCGATATGTCCCGTGGCCGCAACGGACCGCTGGTTGTGCTAAGGGGCGCATGTCGCGCCCCCGGTTGTCGTGTCAGTTATTGGCCGGCGCGGGTGTCCCGGTTGCCGGCGCCTCGGTCGCGGGCGCGGCCGGTTCCGGGCTGGCCGGCGCCTGGGCCGCGGGTGGCGTCACCGCGGCGGCGTCCTGCGCGGGCGCGGCCGGGGTCGAGGCGGCCGGGGTGCTGGTGGCACCGGCCGGTGCGGGCGGCGTGACCGGCTGGCCGGCGGTGCCCGGAGGCGGCGCGTAATTGTCGAGCGCCGGCGAGGGCGACGGGCTGGCGGGTGCGCTTGCACCGATATCCAGCTGATCCATGATCGAGCCGCTCGAGGCACTGCGCGCCGCGATCACCGTCAGCGTCAGCGAGGTGATGATGAAACCGGTCGCGAAAATCCAGGTCAGGCGCGACAGCGCGTTCGCGGCCTGCCGGCCGGTCATGACGCCACCGCCGCCGCCGCCCATGCCAAGGCCGCCCCCTTCGGACCGTTGCAACAGCACCACCCCGATCAACAGCAGGGCCAGGATCAGATGCACGGTAAGGACGACGTTTTCCACCATGGGGCCTTTCATTCAGCGACGCGCCTATCTAGTCACCATGCAGCGGATTGGCAAGCGGGGGCGGGCATGGGCGCGCTGATGATTCAGGGAACCGGCTCGAATGTCGGGAAATCGCTGCTTGTGGCGGGACTCTGTCGCGCGGCGCGGCGGCGCGGCATCGATGTCGTGCCCTTCAAGCCGCAGAATATGTCGAACAATGCCGCCGTGACCCCCGACGGGGGCGAGATCGGCCGCGCTCAGGCCTTGCAGGCCTTGGCGGCGGGGCTTGCGCCCTCGGTTCACATGAACCCGGTGCTGCTCAAGCCCGAAACCGACCGGGCGGCGCAGGTGGTGGTGCAGGGGCGCGCCATGACGCGGGCACAGGCGGCGGATTACGGCGTGCTGAAGGCGGGGCTTCTGGACGCGGTTCTGGACAGCTATGCCCGGCTGCGCGCCCGCCATCAGCTGGTTCTGGTCGAAGGGGCCGGCAGCCCGGCCGAGATCAATCTGCGCCCCCGCGATATCGCCAATATGGGCTTTGCGCGGGCGGCGGATGTGCCGGTCGTGCTTGCCGGCGATATCGACCGGGGCGGCGTCATCGCCCAGATCGTCGGCACGCAGGCGGTGCTTGATCCGGCGGATGCGGCGATGATCCGGGGCTTTCTCGTCAACCGTTTTCGCGGCGATCCGTCGCTTTTTGATGACGGCCGCGCGTCCATCGTCGCCCGCACCGGCTGGCCCGATCTGGGGCTGGTGCCATGGTTTGCCGAGGCCGCGCGCCTGCCGGCCGAGGATGCCGTGGATCTGCGGGCCGCGCGCGGGCAGGGCGGGTTTCATATCGCCTGTCCGATGCTGTCGCGGATCGCGAATTTCGACGATCTGGATCCGCTGGCGGCGGAGCCGGGCGTGCGGCTGAGCATGGTGCCGCCGGGCCGCGCGCTGCCCGGGGATGCCGATCTGGTCATCCTGCCGGGGACCAAGTCGACGCGGGGCGATCTGGCATTCCTGCGCGCGCAGGGCTGGGATATCGATCTTGTGGCGCATCTGCGGCGGGGCGGGCGCGTTCTGGGGATTTGCGGCGGATATCAGATGCTTGGCCGCATGATCCATGACCCCGATGGCCATGACGGTGCGCCCGGCAGCGATGCCGGGCTTGGGCTTTTGGATGTCGAAACCCATATGGCCGCCGAAAAGCGTCTGACGCGGATCACCGGCTGCGCGCTTGGCCAGCCGATCGAGGGCTATGAGATCCATCTGGGCCGCACCGCCGGCCCGGACAGCGCCCGGCCCTTTGCCCATATTCCCGCGCCCGATGGCGCGATCAGCGCCGATGGACGGGTGGCGGGCACCTATCTGCACGGATTGTTTTCCGATAACGCCTTTCGCGCCGCATGGCTGGCGCAGGCGGGCGTCGCGTCGGCGCTGGATTACGGGGCCGGTGTCGATCAGGTGCTGGACCGGCTGGCCGCGCATCTGGAAACGCATCTGGATATCGAACAGATGCTGATGCTGGCGGGGTGAGGGCCATGGGCGGGCCGGCCTTGGTTCAGCCCAGAACCTCGTCCAGAATGCGACCGGCCTCGGCCCGACAGGGCGTCAGGGCATCGCGATCCTCGCCGGGAAAGAACCTTGCGCGGGTGGCGGTCGGCATCGGCGCGGGGCTGGCGATGACCACGCGCGGGCCGATCTGGGCATTCTCGGCCTGCCAGCTTTGCGCCAGCGCGATCTGCCCGGCCTTGGTGGCGCCGTAGCTGCCAAAGAATTTCTGGCCGCCGCGCGCATCGTCGAAAAACAGCGCCGTGCCCTGACGGGCGCGCAAAAGCGGCTCGAAGAGATTGATCAGCCCGCGCGTGGTGACGATGTTCAGATCGACCGATTTCTGGAAATCCCTGGCGTCGATATGGCCGGCGGGCGACATCGGCGCGGCATGAATGGCGGTATGCGCCCAAAGGTCGAGCCCGCCCCAACGGCCCATCACCGCCTGCGCAAGCTGGGCCATGGCCTCGGGCGTGCCGACATCCATGGGCGCCAGCGTGGCCGAGCCGCCGGCCTTGCGGATGCGGTCGTCCAGTTCCTCGAGCGCGCCGGTGGTGCGGCCGACGGCGATGACATGCCAGCCGCGCGCGGCAAGGTTTTCGGCCAGGGCCGCGCCCAGACCGCGCGAGGCGCCGGTGATCAATGCGATCTTGTGATGTTCTTCATGCTGGGTCATGGCGGTGATGTCGCATCGCCTGCGCGCTTGCGCAAGCCCCAAGCTGGGGCGTGCATATGGGGTGCGTCACATTGACTTTCATGCCGGAACGCGCATGATGGCGCGGAAATTTCTCGCGAATGAATGAGGGCCCTCCCGATGACCTTGACCCAAGCCGCGCTGCCAAGCCGCTCTGCGCTGACGACTGTTCTTATGGTGCTGGCCGGATCGGCCCTGTTGGGGCTGTCGGCACAGGCCACCGTGCCGATGCTGCCGGTGCCGATGACCTTGCAGACGCTGGCCGTGTCGGTGATCGGGCTGGCCTATGGCTCGCGTCTGGCGGCCGCCACCGTGCTTGCCTATCTGGCCGAGGGCGCTATGGGCCTGCCGGTTTTTGCCAATGGCGGCTTTGGCATCGCCGCGCTGGCGGGGCCGACCTCGGGCTTTCTGTGGGGCTTTGTCGGCATGGCCTGGCTGACCGGCTGGATGGTCGAGCGCGGTCTGGATCGCGGCTTTGTCAAGCTGTTCATCGCGGCCCTGATCCCGGCGCTTTTGCTGTTCGTGCCGGGCGGGCTGGTGCTGTCGATGGTGCTGGGCAAGACGGCGGCCGAAACCATGGCGCTGGCCGTCACGCCCTTCCTGCTGGGCGGGCTGGTCAAGGCTGCCCTTGCCGCGATGATCGTCGCCGGCGGTTGGAGCCTGCTGGGCCGCCGCTGATCGCGACCCTTCGGGACAGAAACGGAAACGCCGCCCTTCGGGGCGGCGTTTTCCATTTGGTGGGGGATTTCGCGGGCATTTCCGGGGCCGATGGCGCGGGCCGGGATAATCGGGGTCGGGGCTATTCCGTTTCCGCCCGCAACCGCGCCAGCGCCGTCTGGCACATGCCCAGCCCCAGCCATTGGCAACCGGTGCAGGTGCCGTTCATGTCCTCGGGGGTGACGCGGCTGGTGGCGCGGGCCTGCGCCTCGGCCCAGCTCATGCGTTGGCCCGGTGTGATCCCCAGCGCCTTGGCGTGTCGTGCATCCAGCCCCGCAATGCGTTCGTTCGAGGCACAGCCCATGCCGCGCCGCGACGGGCAGGGGCCACAGATCGAATCCGCCGTGCCGGTAAAGATCACCTCGGTCGTCGGATCGGCGCGCAGCCGGCCCAGCACGATGGCGTTCATATTGTCGGTGAAATCGGGGGAATAGCCGCGCCCCTGCCAACCGATGGCGCAAAGCACATGATGCGGGCGCAGCAGAACGGCCCCGGCGTGATGCCGGGGCCGTGCGTCGTTTTCGTGATCGGCGCCGCCGCTCAGCGCTTGTCCAGCGACAGGTAGTCGCGGCGCGGCGAACCGATATAGAGCTGGCGCGGGCGACCGATCTTGTTCTGCGGATCGGCGATCATTTCCTTCCACTGCGAAATCCAGCCCACCGTGCGCGACAGCGCAAAGATCGGCGTGAACATCGAGGTCGGGAAGCCCATCGCCTCAAGGATGATGCCGGAATAGAAATCGACGTTCGGATAGAGCTTTTTCGAGACGAAATATTCGTCCTCAAGCGCGATCCGTTCCAGTTCCTTGGCGACCTGAAGCGTCGGGTTGTTGTGCACACCCAGCAGGTCCAGAACCTCGTCCGCCGATTCCTTCATCACGCGGGCGCGCGGGTCGAAATTCTTATAGACCCGGTGGCCGAAACCCATCAGCCGGAAGGGATCGTCCTTGTCCTTGGCGCGGCGGATATATTCGGGGATGTTCTCGACGCTGCCGATTTCGCGCAGCATTTCCAGCGCGGCCTGGTTGGCGCCGCCATGGGCCGGACCCCAGAGACAGGCGATGCCGGCCGCGATGCAGGCGAACGGGTTCGCGCCCGAGGACCCTGCCAGACGCACGGTCGAGGTCGAGGCGTTCTGTTCGTGATCGGCATGCAGCGTGAAGATGCGGTCCATGGCGCGGGCCAGAGCCGGGTTCACGACATATTTCTCGGCCGGGACCGAGAAGCACATGTGCAGGAAATTGCTGGCATAATCCAGCTCGTTCTGCGGATAGACGAAGGGCTGGCCGATCGAATATTTATAGGCCATGGCGGCGATGGTCGGGACCTTGGCGATCAGCCGGATCGAGGCCACTTCGCGCTGCCAGGGGTCGTTGATGTCGGTCGAGTCGTGATAAAAGGCCGACATCGCGCCGACCACGGCCACCATGGTCGCCATCGGATGGGCGTCCCGGCGGAAGCCGCGGAAGAAGTTGTGCATCTGTTCATGCACCATGGTGTGGCGCGTGATGCGGGTCTCGAAATCGACCAGCTGCGCCTGCGAGGGCAGTTCACCGTAAAGCAGCAGATAGCAGACTTCGAGATAATGCGATTTCGCCGCCAGCTGTTCGATCGGATAGCCGCGATACCAGAGCTCGCCCTTGTCGCCGTCGATATAGGTGATCGTCGAATCGCAGGAGGCGGTCGACGTGAAGCCCGGGTCGTAAGTGAAGACATCCGCCTGACCATAGAGCTTGCGGATATCCAGGACATCCGGGCCCGCGGTCGGGCTCAGGATCGGAAGCTCAAGCTCCTTGCCCTCCACCAGCAGTTTTGCGGCTTTGCTTTCTGCCATTCTCAGTTCCTTTCACCTGTCGCCGGCCGGGGCCGGGATGCTTGCGGGCGATCAGCCCGCCTGATCCTGCAACCGGGCCAGCGTCTCGTCGCGGCCAAGCGCCGTCATCATGTCGAACACGCTGGGTGTCGAACTGCGACCCGCCAGCGCCGCCCGAAGCGGCGCTGCAATTTTTCCTAAGCCCAGCCCATGAGATTCGCCGATCTGCTTCACGGCGGCCTCAAGTTCGTTGCGCTCCCAGCTAGCATGCTGCACCGCGGCAGTCAATTCTTTCAGTATACCACGGGATACAGGATCAAGCGCGGCGGCGGCCTTTTCATCGACCTGAACAGGCCGCTCGATCAGCGCGAAATGGGCCTGTTCCAACAGCGCGGGCAGGGTCTTGGCCTTGGCCTTCAACGCCGGCAGCGCGGGGCGCAGCCAGTCCAGCTGACGCTGGGTCAGGGGGGCGGCATCCGTGGCCGCCAGATAGCTGGCCAACTCATCCAGAAGCGCCGCATCGTTCATCTGCGCGATGTGATATCCGCTGACATGTTCCAGCTTCTTGAAGTCCAGCCGGGCGGGCGCCTTGCCGATCCCGCCAAGGTCGAACCACGCCATCGCCTGCGCGTCGTCAAAGAGTTCATCGTCGCCATGGCTCCAGCCCAGACGGGCCAGATAATTGCGCATCGCCGCCGCCGGATAGCCGGTCGCGGCATATTCATGCAGCCCGACGGCGCCGTGCCGTTTGGACAGCTTCTTGCCATCCGGCCCGTGGATCAGCGGGATATGCGCAAAGACCGGGATATCCCAGCCCATGGCGTCATAGATCTGGATCTGGCGGGCGGCATTGGTCAGGTGATCGTCGCCCCGGATGATATGGGTGACGCCCATGTCGTGATCGTCCACCACCACCGCATGCATATAGGTCGGCGTTCCGTCCGAACGCAGCAGCACCATATCGTCCAGCTGTTCGTTGCCAAAGGTCACATCGCCCTGCACCGCGTCATGGACCACGGTCTGGCCTTCGCGCGGGGCGCGCAGCCGGATGACATAGGCGCGGTCGGGCCAGGTCGAGGGATCGGCATCGCGCCAGGGCGACAGAAACAGCGTGCTGCGGCCCTCGGCACGGGCTTTTTCACGAAATTCCTCGATTTCCTCGGGGGTTGAAAAGCATCGATAGGCCGTGCCGGCGGCCAGCATCTGGCGGGCGACCTCGGCATGGCGGTCGCGGCGGGCGAACTGGCTGGTCGGCTCGCCGTCCCAGTCCAGCCCGAGCCAGCGCAGCCCCGCGAGAATCGCCTCGGTCGCCTCGGGGGTTGAACGGGCGCGGTCGGTATCCTCGATTCGCAACAGGAACTTTCCGCCCCGTCCGCGGGCGTAAAGCCAGTTGAAAAGCGCGGTCCGGGCGCCGCCGATATGCAGGTAACCGGTCGGCGAAGGGGCAAAGCGGGTCACGACAGGGCGGGAATCAGTCATCGTATGTCAGCACATTCCAGAAAATCAGGGTTTTGCGCGGCGCCGTTAATCCTTTCGTAAGGGCGGCATGCCAATCTTGCGCCAAGCAATAAGCAAGCTGCGGAATAAGGACAAGTTTCGGATATGCAATCGGCAAGCGCTTCGCCACGGGCGGTGTCTGTCCGGCCAGGGGCGGGACAATCATCTGCCGCGCATGTGACGCCGCGCCGGGCGGGCATTCTTCAGCGCGCCGGATTGTTGCCATGGGTTCCGGTCTGGATGGGGCTGGGGATCGGCGCCTGGTTCGCGCTTCCTGACGAACCGGGGCAGGGGGTTTATCTGGCGCTGGTTTTGGCGGGGGGGGCTTGCCTGCTGGCATGGCAACTCGCGCTGCGCGCCGCGATGGCGGGCAGGCTCGGCTGGGATTGGGGCGACCGGCTGCGGCTTGTCTTTCTAGCGGCATTTCTGGTCGTCGCGGGCGCGGGTCTTTCTGGCCTGCGCAGCCACATGGTTGCGGGTCCGGTCCTCGATTTTCGCTATTACGGTCCGGTCGAGGGGCGGGTGATCGGCATCGACCGGTCATCGCGCGACCGGATGCGCGTGACGCTGGATCAGGTCCGGCTGCATGACGTGGCGCCCTGGAAACAGCCCGAGCGGGTGCGGATATCCCTGCTTGCGGGCGACGTGACGGCGGAACCGGGCGAACGGGTGATGCTGACCGCGCATCTGGGACCGCCCGCCGGTCCCGCCGAACCGGGCGGTTTTGATTTTCGCCGCATGGCCTGGTTCGAAAGCCTGGGGGCGGTGGGGTATACACGCACGCCGATCATGACCGTCGATCCGCCGGTCCCGGGCGGGGGTTATGCGTTGCACCGGCTGCGCATGTCTTTGGCCGAGGCGATCCGGGTTCAGATCGGTGGTCAGGCTGGCGCGGTGGCCGCAGCCCTGATGACGGGCGACCGCTCGGGGATCCATGAGGCGACGAACGACATCATGCGCGCTTCGAACCTCTATCACATCATTTCGATCTCGGGCCTGCACATGAGCATGCTGGCCGGATTTGCCTATGCGGCCCTGCGGCTGATCGGCGCCGGGGTTCAGGGGGCTGGCATGGGGCGCCACTGGCCGCTGCACAAACTGGCGGCGTTCGGGGCGTTTGTGGCGGCCGCGATCTATCTGTGGCTTTCGGGGGGCGGCGTCGCGACCGAGCGGGCCTTTATCATGGTGGCCGTGATGTTGCTCGCCATCATCGCGGATCGGCGCGCGATTTCCCTGCGCACGGTCGCGGTGGCTGCCGTGATGATCCTTGCCGTCACGCCCGAGGCGCTGACCTCGCCCGGCTTTCAAATGAGTTTTGCGGCAACGGTGGCCTTGATCCTCGTACAGGGGCCTTGGCTGCGGATTTCGCCGCATCTGCCCTGGTGGCTGCGACCGCTTGCGATGCTGTTCTTGTCCTCGCTGGTCGCAAGCATGGCAACCTCGCCGATAGCTGCGGCGCATTTCGGGCGCATTACCCAATATGGGTTGCTGGCAAATCTTCTGGTGGTGCCGGTTGTCGGCTTGCTGGTCATGCCCGGCGGCGTGATCGCGGCGCTTCTCGCGCCCTTCGGTCTCGCGGCGCCGGCGCTTTGGGTGATGGGACTGGGCGTCAAATGGATGCTGTTTGTCGCCGAATGGATATCCGGTCTGAACGGCGCCACCGAACTTGTGCCCGCAGCGCCGGCGGCGGTTCTTCCATTGATGGGCCTCGGTGCGGTCTTGATGCTGCTTGCACCGCTTGCATCGGAAAGTCGGCTGCGCGGCCTGATCATGTTGCGGCGGGGGGGCGGCCTCGCGATGCTGATCCTTGCGATGATCATATGGCGGATTTCCGAGCGTCCCTTGATGCTGATTTCGGCACAAGGGGATGCGGTCGCGATCCTGACCGATGCCGGGCGGGTCCCGTCGAAACCCAAAGGCGGTGCTTTCGCCGTTTCCAATTGGCTCGAAGCGGATGGCGACGCTGCAACCCAGGCCGAGGCCAGTCTTCGGCCGCTATGGGCAGGTGCGCCCAACGCCCGCAATGCAGCGCTTTTGATCGGCCAGCGGCCTTTGCGGGTGCATCATCTGACCGGCGCACGCGCACAAGACCGGGTCAAAGAGGTTTGCCGGGACGGGGCGCTTTTGGTGATGGATTCCAGAATGAACACCGATATCGGCGCGGCGGCGCAAAGATCACCGGATTGCGGCATGATCGACCTTGCGGTTTTGCAGCAGAGCGGCGCGATTGCCCTATACCGGCAAGGTCAGGGTATCCGCCTTGTCGCGACCGATCATGCCCGACAGGGACGGGCATGGACCGCGCCCGGGCTTGCCGATCCGCAATCGGCCGTCCGCATCGACACATGGGGGCACTAAGATGCTGGCCTTGATCAACCGATCCTTCGAGCTTTTTGTTCGAGACTGCTATGGCAAGGCGCTGTGGGAACGACTGGCGCGCCAGGCCAAGGTCGATCCCCGCGGGTTTTTCCTGTTGCAGCACTCATCCGAGGCGGTCACCAAGGTCATGATCTCCGAAGCTTCCCGGATCCTCAGAAAATCGGCCGATGAGTTGCTTGAGGATCTTGGCGGATGGCTGACCCGGCGCGAACCGATCCGCCGGCTCTTGCGCTTCGGTGGACGGGATTACCCAGAATTCATCGAATCGTTCAGTGAGTTTCCGGGCCGTGCGGTGATGGTCATCGACAGCCTTGAGGCCCCGAAATTGCGTGTTACCGCCTATTCAATGAGCCTTTATGAGGTCGAAGTTGAAAGCGATTCCGATATCTGGGTCGTGCTCTTGGCCGGCGTTCTGCGGGGCATGGCCGATGACTATGGCGCGCTCGTTGTCATTGCGATCGAAGGGCATGTCCTGAGGATCGACATCGCGCTTAGCGAATATGGGGTCATGCGACCCTTTCCCCTGATCCCGGAACAAAGCGACCAAGTCCAGCCATGAACATTCCCTACACCATTGACGCCAATGCGGCGGCAATGATCATGCCCATGCACATCGCCGTCAGTCAGCAGGGCCGGATCATGGGCGCGGGTCCTCTTATCCGGCGTCTGCTGGGGGATGCGCAATATCTTCAAGAGGTTCTTGTCGCCGATATGCCGCGCTTTCGGCAGAATCCCGGCAACGATGTTCTCGCCGAGTTTCGAAGCGGGCGCCGCGTCCTGATGCGGGTTCGCGGCCATGACGATCTGATCCTGCGCGGTCATGGCGTGCCGATCTGCGATCAGATCACCTTGCTGAATTTTGGTTTCGGCATGGCTTTGCCGCATGCGATCAAGACGTTCTCTTTGTCCGAGGCGGATTTTTCGCCCTCGGATAACGCGATCGAACTGCTTTTCATGTATGAAGCCAGCAGGGCCATCATGGGTGAGATTTCGCGCACGAATGAGGCCCTTGAACAAGAGCGGCGCGAAGCCGAGCGCATGTCGGTCACCGATGTGCTGACCGGGCTTTTGAACCGGCGCGGCTTCTATATCGAATGCGGCAAGCTTGCGGCGGCTGGCGGCACGCAGGAACTGGCCATGGCGGTCCTGGATCTGGATCTTTTCAAGGAGGTGAACGACAGCCTTGGCCATGCGGCGGGGGACGAGGTGCTGGTCTTTGTATCCGAAGCGATCAGGTCCGGCGTACGGCGCGGCGATATCGTCGCACGGGTCGGCGGGGACGAATTCCTGATCCTGATCAGTGCGTTCGATTCGCGGCGCAGCTTGCGGGCGATCCTTGAACGCATCATCGAACGGATCGAGGTGCCGATTCCGCTCGACGGCGCGACGGCGCGGCTTTCGGCCAGTGTCGGGGTGACGACCTTTTCGATGTCGTTGGGGTGTGATCTTGCCGATGTCATCCGTCTGGCCGATGCCGCGCTCTATAAGGCAAAGGCCGCTGGCGGTGGCGGCGTGCGCATGTCGGATGAGGATTGACGGAGCCTGGAACCGGATCCGAAGCTTTGCGCGACGAGTGCATTTCGACTGCTAAGATCCGGGTGGTAAGAACGAGCTGGCTGATCATGCGGCGGGTCGCGAATATCGTTCCATGTTTCCTGGCTGGTGGTGCTTTTCAGGAACAGGCCGGAAAGTGCGTGATCGCCCGTTCGCGATTCTTAGGAATGCGAGATTCTAAGGGACGCGAACCCCTGAGTGTCTTGCGCCAGTGACACGGCATTGGACCGAGGTAATGCAATATCCTTGCCAATCACCCGAGCGGTTCCATATCCGGGTATGATGTGATCACGATTTTGCTCGGAGCAATGCCTGACGGGGCCGGGTGAAGGGGATTGAGGCGCGCAAGCGTGAATAGATGCGCGACGTTTGCCCACGCCCATGCCCACTGAACACACAGTGCGGGTCGGGTCACCGAAACCATCTGAGGCCGCAAAAGATTTGCGCTGGAAACCGCAGCCCGGAGCAACAAAAGCATCGCGACCTGACCGGATTCGGGCTGCGAACAGCCAAGACCAGCAATTGAAAACACATCCCGAATGGGGGATGACTGCCCGGGCAGGCAATTGGTTGCGCGTGATCGGGGTCATGATGTCGGAACGTATCGTCGGGTTTTGCCGGTTTTCCTTTTGGGGGCGCAGCGATTGGGGTGTCTATGCCGGCACCAAACCCGGCACGGCCGCCGAGGAAAAGGCGCTGCAACGCAGTCTTGCCACCCTCTATGACGAGGCGCGGCTTGCCTTTCGCTTTCGCAGCTTCGAACGGCTGACCCTGGCATCGCTGGCGGCGCAAAAGAACCGGGATTTCCTGTTCGTCGTGCTGAGTTCAAAGGCGATGCCGGCTGTCTGGCGGCAGCGTTTGCGTGCTCTTTGCGCCGGCCAGCCGCAGATCCGGCTGGTCTTTTCCGAAGAACGCGATGTCGGTTTGGCGCTGGCCCCGATCCTGGATGAACTGACCGAGGGGGGGCGTGTCCGGCTGGTGCAGTTCCGGCTGGACGATGATGATTGCATCGCGGCGGATTATATCGACCGGCTTGCGCAGGCGGCCCATGCCATGCGCGACTATCGCGCATTCGCCTTTTCATTGCCGCGCGCGCTGATGATGACGCGCTATGCCGACGACGCGCCGGCCCGCTATGAATATATGCGCCCCTTTCACGCCGCCGGTGTCGCCTTGCGGGCGCCGATGGCGGGGCGCAGCATCTTTGCATTTGGCCATTTCGCGCTGGCGCGGCGCTTCCCCTCATTGGCGGATCCCGGCCCGCATGGCTCGCTGCAACTTAAATTCGAAGGCCACGATTCGCGGCGGGTCTCACCCGGCACCGATAACGGTGTCACGCCGATTTCCAGTGCCGAGATGGACGAGGTTCTGGCCCGGGATTTCCCGTTCCTGAAGCAATCCGATCTGTTGGATCTCTCTGGCGCGGAGGCCCGCGGGGCTTAGAGCGCGCTGGAAAGCCGCTATCCGACCAAAGCACGCGGGGCGTTTCCCGGTGAGGCAATCCCGACGCTGAACGGGACGGAACGGGAACCGGGATGCCTTTCAAAGGATCTCGGACCCGGCCGGGCGGCGCCGGGGAAGATGCGCCGGCCCGACCGATGACGAGCTGACGTGCCGGGAAGGGCTGGCTGGCCAACCGCCCCACAGATGCCGCCGTACCGGAGAAGAGGCCGGCCGCCGGATCGGGGCGTTTTTCAACGACAAATCAAAACGAATTCGTGTTTTTTTACACTTCGCGCCACCCGCAGCATATCCATACCAAGGCTCTTTTGATATAATGAGGGGGTCAGATGACGGGCATCTGAACAAAAGGCGAACCAATCTGCCATTGAACCCGTCGTTTCGGCTCCCTATCTTGTCCGTCAGCAGGAAGCGCGGGCTGCCTGTCCTTGGGGCTGCGCTTTTTGGCGAGAAAGGACCAATTCAATGAACGAATTCGCCCATACCACTCATCCGGTCCTGCCCTTGCGGGATATCGTGGTGTTTCCGCATATGGTAGTGCCGCTGTTTGTGGGCCGCGACAAATCCGTGCGGGCGCTTGAGGCCGTGATGGAACAGGACCGCCCGATCCTTCTGGCGGCGCAAAAGGATGCTGCGGTCGACGAGCCGGCCACCGACGGGATTTTCCGCACCGGCGTGCTGGCGAATGTGCTGCAATTGCTGAAATTGCCCGATGGCACCGTCAAGGTGCTGGTCGAGGGGCGCGAGCGGGTGCAGATCACCGGTTTCGTGCCGAATGAAAACTATTTCGAAGCGACCTGCGACGCGCTGACCGAAGAGGCCGGCGATGCCGATACGCTGACCGCGCTCAGCCGTGCCGTCGCCGAAGAGTTCGAGCGTTACGTCAAGGTGCGCAAGAACATCCCCGAAGAGGTCGTCTCGGCCGTGGCCGAGGCGCGCGATCCGTCACGTCTGGCCGATCTGGTCAGCGGCCATCTGGGCATCGCGCTGGATCAAAAGCAGGAACTGCTTGAGACGCTGGTCACCGCCGAGCGCCTGGAAAAGGTCTATGGCCTGATGCAGGGCGAGATGTCGGTGCTTCAGGTCGAGAAGAAGATCAAGTCCCGCGTCAAGACCCAGATGGAGAAGACCCAGCGCGAATACTATCTGAATGAGCAGATGAAGGCCATTCAGAAGGAGCTGGGCGACGGCGAGGATGGCGGCAACGAGCTGACCGAGCTGGAAGAAAAGATCGCCAAGACCAAGTTCAGCAAGGAGGCCCGTGAAAAGGCCGAGGCCGAGCTGAAAAAGCTGAAATCGATGTCGCCGATGTCGGCCGAGGCCACGGTCAGCCGCAACTATCTGGACTGGCTCCTGTCGCTGCCCTGGGGTGTCAAATCCCGCATCCGCAAGGATCTGGGCAAGGCCGAGGGCGTGCTTGATGCCGATCACTACGGGCTGGAAAAGGTCAAGGAACGCATCGTCGAATATCTGGCGGTGCAGAACCGTTCGGCCAAGCTGAAAGGGCCGATCCTGTGCCTTGTCGGGCCTCCGGGCGTCGGCAAGACCAGCCTTGGCCGCTCGGTCGCGAAAGCCACGGGACGCGAATTCATCCGCATCAGCCTTGGCGGCGTGCGCGACGAATCCGAGATCCGCGGCCACCGCCGGACCTATATCGGCTCGATGCCGGGCAAGATCATCCAGGCGCTGAAAAAGGCCAAGACCACGAATCCGCTGATCCTGCTCGATGAAATCGACAAGATGGGCCAGGATTTCCGCGGCGACCCGGCCAGTGCGATGCTCGAGGTGCTGGACCCGGAACAGAACGCGACCTTCGTCGACCACTATCTTGAGGTGGAATACGACCTGTCTGACGTGATGTTCGTGACCACGGCCAACAGCTATAACATGCCCGGGCCGCTGCTCGACCGGATGGAGATCATCCCGCTTGCCGGCTATACCGAGGACGAAAAGCGCGAGATCGCGCGCCAGCATCTGCTGCCCAAGCAGATCACGGCGAACGGCCTGCGCAAGGGTGAGTTTTCGGTGACCGACGAGGCGCTGACCCATGTGATCCGCTACTATACCCGCGAGGCGGGGGTGCGGTCGCTGGAACGGGAAATCGCGAAACTGGCCCGCAAGGCCGTGACCGAGATCCTGAAAGGCAAGGTCAAGTCGGTCGAGGTGGACCCGGCCAAGGCCGAGGAATATCTGGGCGTGCGCCGCCACCGCTATGGTCTGGCCGAAAAGGACGATCAGGTCGGCGTGGTGACGGGGCTGGCCTGGACCCAGGTCGGCGGCGATCTGTTGCAGATCGAGGCGCTGAAGCTGCCCGGCAAGGGCCGCATGAAGACGACCGGGAAACTGGGCGAGGTGATGAAGGAATCGATTGACGCGGCGGCGAGCTATGTGCGCTCGATCGCGCCCCAGATCGGGGTAAAGCCGCCGAAATTCGACGCTATCGACATCCATGTCCATGTGCCCGACGGGGCCACCCCCAAGGATGGCCCTTCGGCGGGGCTTGCCATGGTGACCTCGATCGTCTCGGTGCTGACGCAGATTCCGGTGCGCAAGGACATCGCCATGACCGGCGAGGTTTCGCTGCGCGGCAATGCCATGGCCATCGGTGGCCTTAAGGAAAAGCTGCTGGCGGCGCTTCGGGGGGGCATCAAGACGGTGCTGATCCCGGTCGATAACGAGAAGGACCTGGCCGAGATTCCGGCCAATGTGAAGGAAGGGCTCAAGATCATCCCGGTCAGCCATGTCCGTGAGGTCCTGGCCCTGGCGCTGGTGCGCAAGCCCGAGCCTGTCGAGTGGGACGAGGCCGCCGAAGAGGCGGCCGAGGCCACCCGGCTGGCTGCGGCACGCGACCAAGGCAACAGCGGGGCGGCCGTCGCCCACTGAACAAAGGGCCGCGCGGAACCACCCGCGCGGCCCTGTCTTGGTCCCGTGCTCCATGACAATAGGGAGTTCGTCCATGGCTAAGACCAAAGGTGGCGGGACCGATCCCCCGCAAGATCCGCATAACGCGAAGGTTCTGCAAAAGCGGCAGCTTCTGGCGCAGGTCGTGCGCCGTACCGGCCTGCGCAGCGCCGATATCAAACCCGTCGTCGAGGCAACGCTGGCCGAATTGGGCAATGCCATTGCCGCCGGGATGACGCTGGCGCTGCCGCCGCTTGGGCGCGCGCGCGTCCGCCACAGCATCGACCGTTCCGGGGCCGAGATCGTCACCCTGCGCCTGCGACGCAGGCCCGATGCCGAGCCCCTTGGCGACGGCTGAAAAATTCGCCGCAACCCTCTTGCGGCAGGCACCGACTGCGGCTATCTAGCCCGGACCGGGCGATTAGCTCAGCGGTAGAGCGCTTCGTTCACATCGAAGATGTCAGCGGTTCAAATCCGTTATCGCCCACCATTATTCCGCAGACTTATGTCATCGCAAAACGCCCCGGCCATGTCAGCCGGGGCGTTTTGCGTTCCGCGCAGGCGTGGCACGGTGACATCGCCGTCTCATCATGTCGGGGCCGTGGGCGTCATGGCGGCCGATATCGATAGGCACGGCGCTGCATGTTGCGCATCCGGGCATGAAAAACCCCGCATCGCGAAAGCGTGCGGGGCGTTTCGGTGCTTGGCGGGGACGGAGATCAGTCCTCGTCGCTATCCGCGACATCGGCGATATCGTCCAGCGACACGTCGCCATCGTCATCGTCATCATCCAGCAGATCGTCATCCAGATCGCCGCTGTCGGCATCATCATCCAGATCTTCGTCATCGACCAATTCGTTGCGATTGTCCGCAGCGGCGGTCTTTTCCGAAATCAGGGACCGCGAGCGGCCGCTGCTCAGGCTTTCCACGGTGAATTCGGCGCCGCAGGCGGGGCAGGTCATCGGGTCGTTGTTCAGGTCATAAAAGCGCGTGGCGCAATGGGGGCAAAGGCGCTTGGTGCCCCATTCCTCTTTGGGCATGGTATTCTCTTTCTGCCGCGTCTAGGTAAATCCGCTGTCCCCTGCCACAGCCAAGGCAGGCTGTCAAAGCCTTTTCCCCTTGCGGGGTTCCGGCGCGGCAGGTGAAGATCGGGATGGTGGCAGAACAGGCGTGGAATGCAAAGGGTCATGGACAGTTTTCTGGTCGGGGGTGACATACCGGTGACGCTGCGCCGCTCGGCCCGGGCGCGGCGGATGACGCTGCGCGTGGCGCGGGCGGGGGGCGAGGTGGTGCTGACGCTGCCGGACCGCGCCAGCCTGCGCGATGGCCGCGCTTTCGCCGAATCGCGGGCCGAATGGCTGCGCCGGATGCGGGCGCGGATGCCGGCGCCCCAGATCGTCGCCCATGGCGCCACGATCCCGGTCGAGGGGCAGGGATGCCTGATCACGCCCACCGATCAGCGACGGGTCGAACTCTGCGGTAACACGCTGCTGGTGCCGCGGACGCGGCCCGCGGGGGTGGTGACCGCCACCTGGCTCAGGCATCTGGCGCAGGCGCGGCTGATGGCGGCCTGCGACCGGCATGCCCAGGCGCTGGGGCGGCGGTTTCAGGCGATCTCGCTGCGCGACACCCGCTCGCGCTGGGGCAGTTGCACCCATGACGGGCGGCTGATGTTTTCGTGGCGGTTGGCCATGGCCCCGCCCGAGGTGCTGGATTACGTCGCGGCCCATGAGGTCGCGCATCTGGCCCATATGGATCATTCAGAGGCCTTCTGGGCGGCAACGGCGCGGCTGATGCCCGATTATGCCAGCCATCGCGGCTGGCTGCGCCAGCATGGCCACAGCCTGCTGGCCTGGCAATTTCGCGAAGCCGATTGACGACGGCGGATTTTGTGATCACATGCGCCCATGAATCCGTCCCGCCCCCACGAACCCCCGGCCCATGAACGGCTTTATCGCAAGCTGCGACAGGCGATCATACTGGGCGAGGTCGATCCCGGCCTGCCGCTGACCTTGCGCGGCCTCGCGGCCGAGCATCGCGTCTCGATGACGCCCGCGCGTGAGGCGGTGCGCCGGCTGGTCGCCGAAGGGGCGCTGACGCTGTCATCTTCGGGGCGGATCACCACGCCCGAACTGTCGGTCGATCGGATCGAAGAGCTGGCCGCCCTGCGCGCGCTGGTCGAACCCGAGCTGGCGGCCCGGGCATTGCCGCGTGCCCATCAGGCCCTGATCGAGCGGATGGTCGTGATCAATTCCGCCATCGGCGAGGCCGCCGAGGGCCATGACGCCATCGGCTATATTCGCGCCAATCTGGAATTTCACCGCATCCTTTACCTGCGCGCGCAGGCGCCGGCGATGCTGGCGATCATTGAAACCGTCTGGCTGCAACTGGGCCCGACCATGCGGGCGCTTTATGGGCGCGTCAAACGCAACGAGCCGCCGCGCCATCACCGGATGATCCTGGCCTCGTTGCGCGCGGGCGACGAGCCGGGGCTGCGGCTTGCCGTGCGCGCCGATGTGACGCATGGGCTGCGCCATATCGGGGCCGGCTGAGCGACGGGAGCAAAGCCTGTCGGGCCCCCGTCATTGCCCCCAACGCCCGCCGCCGGACAGGCCCCGGTCAGACCTCTTCGATGCGCAGTTCGACCGGCTCGCCATCGATGACGCCGGTGCGGGGCAGGGTCTCCATGGCGTGGTCGATGGCTTCGGGCGTGGTCTTGTGGGTGACGATCAGCACCGGCGCGATCCCGGCCGTTTCCGAATGGCCGTATTGGCGCATGCGGTCGATCGAGATGCCGGCATCGCCCAGAATGGCCGCGACCTTGGCCAGCGCGCCCGGCTTGTCGGTCAGTTGCAGGCGGATGTAATAGGCGGCGGGCACGGCGGTGCGGGCCGCTTGCGGCGCAACCAGATCCCGGGCCGGCTGGCCAAAGCTGGGCATGCGCACGCCGCGCGCGATTTCCAGCACGTCTGACATGACCGCGCTGGCGGTCGGGCCTTCGCCCGCGCCCGCGCCGCGCAAAACCACCTGTCCGACCGCGTCGCCTTCGACCACGACCATATTGGTGCCGCCCTGCAACTGGCCCAGCGGGCTGTCGGCGGGAACGAGACAGGGCGACATACGCTGTTCCAGCCCGCGCGCGGTCATCTGCGCCACACCCAGAAGCTTGATGCGATAGCCCATATCGGCGGCGCGGCGGATGTCGTCGATGCTGACCCGCTCGATCCCCTCGATCTCGACGGCGTCAAAGCTGGGGCGGGTGCCAAAGGCGATGGCCGACAGGATCGCCAGCTTGTGGCTGGCATCGATGCCGCCCACGTCCAGCGTCGGGTCGGCCTCAAGATAGCCCAGCTGACGCGCCTCTTCGAACACCGCCTCATAAGGCAGGCCGCCATTCTCCATCCGCGTCAGGATATAGTTGCAGGTGCCGTTCATCACGCCCATGACGCGGCGGATCTCGTTGCCGGCCAGGGACTCGGTCATTGTCTTGATGATCGGGATGCCGCCGGCGACGGCCGCCTCAAAGCGGATCACGCGGCCATTATCCTCGGCCAGTTCGGCCAGTTCCTGACCGTGAATGGCCAAAAGCGCCTTGTTGGCGGTGACCACATCCTTGCCGGCGCGCAGGGCGGCGGTCACGGCCTCGCGGGCGATGCCCTCATCGCCGCCGATCAGCTCGACGAAAACGTCGATATCGTCGCGAACCGCAAGGGCGCGGGCATCCTCTTCCCAGGCATAGGCCGAAAGGTCGATATCGCGGTTCTTCATCCGGTCGCGGGCGCTGACGGCGGTGATGGCGACCGGGCGCCCGGCGCGCGCGGCCAGCATGTCCGCATGTTTCTGGATGATCTTGACGGTGCCGGTGCCGACCGTCCCCAGACCTGCGATGCCGAGACGAAGCGGAGAGGCGTTTTGCCCCGGTTTTTGGGCGGTCATGGAAAACTCTTATCTGTGGACGAGGCCGGTGTTAGCGGATGGCGCGGGTTCTTGCAACGCGGGGCTTACGCCTCGTCATCGCCGGCCCAATAGCCCTGCTCGCCGGTGGCGCGCATGACGCGCAGGACGCGGGTGCCGATTTCGACCGTTTCCGCGCGGATCCGGTCCAGATCGCCAAGGCTCAGCGGCCGGTCCTGTACCTCGCCCTTGCTGCTGACGAATGCCGGATGCCAGGTGGTCTTGTCCTCGGTCGGGCGCCACGAGGCATGACACAGCAGGTTGCGGTAAAGCCGGATCTCGCCCAGCCGGTCGGTGATGCGGTTGCGGTCGCGCAGGCCGGGATGACGGCGCATGGCGGCATCCAGCTGTTCGATCAGGGTGCCCATGGAATCGTCGGCCAGATGGCCGATATGTTCCAGCCAGGTCTGCAATTCCTCCTGGGTCAGGTCATCGGCCAGACGCGCCCGGTCCAGCGCATAGATGCTGCGCTTGATGATCTCTTCGAGCCAGCCGAAATTCGCCACGCATTGGCCCAGCGCCGCCGCGAATTCCGGCGGCAGGGTGTAATGCGTCTCGGGCGGGGCGCCTATTCGCGCCACAGCTTTTCCACCCATGCGACCGGTTGCAGATAATGGCGCAGGTGCTTCGAGACGCTTTCCCGCCGGCGCCCGTCAAAAGTGGCGCGCAGATGATCCAGCGGCGCGCGATGGGGGTCGTTCTCGCTCCAGCGGCCGGCGATGGCGTCGGGGGGATTGAGGTTGCCGGGAAAGATCACGATCCGCGTGCCGGCCGGAATCCGCGCCGGCCGGAAATAGTTCAAGGGAAAGTTCGGGATGCAATGCATGCGGAAATGCGCGAGCCACCCCTTGGGCCAGAACTTGACGCCGCCGGGCGCGTTGCGGGTGACAAAGCGCTGCTCGTATTTGAACTTGTCGGCGGCGGCCTGCGGATCGGCGCGAAAAATGTCCTGCAAGGGTTTCAGCCGGCCCACCCGCATCCGATAGACCGAGGTCTGGCCCATCTTTTCCAGCGGCGTGTTCGGGTTCAGCCCGACCACGGTGTCGTCCGGCTCGCCAAAGCTGAAGAAATCGTCAAGGCTGCCGGTGACGATGACATCCAGATCCAGAAACAGCACCACCCCGGTCACATCGCCCAGATCGCCCCAAAGCCGCGATTTCGGCCATTTGCCGCGCGTATTGACCGGGGCCTGATAGTCGAATTCGGGCAGCGGACGCACGGCGATATCGGGATGCAGCCCGCCACCGTCATCGGTGAAACAATAAAGCCGGAACGGCGGGGTGATATTGCGCGCCACCATCGCATGCAGGCGGTTCACGAATTCGGGGCCGAATTTCGTACCCCATTTGATGCAGATGATCTGCTTGACCGTGCCGTTGCGCCCGTCGTTCATGCCAGCCTCGTGTTTTGCGGCAAGTTTTTCACAGGCCCGGCACAGTGGCAAGGCGTGCTCACAGCATCTTCTGCATCAGCACCAGATCCAGCCAGCGCCCGAACTTGCGCCCCGATTGCGGCAAAAGCCCGACATGGGCATAACCAAGCGCGCGATGGAACGCGATCCCGGCCGCATTCTCGCCCGAAACCCCGGCCACCATGCTATGGCCGCCGCGCATGCGCGCATGCTCTTCGATTGCCGTCATCAGCGCCCGCCCCAGGCCGCGGCCATGGGCCTCGGGCGCAAGGATGACGGTGTGCTCCATGGCATGAACATAGCCGTTACCGGCCCGGAACTGGTCATAGCTGGCAAAGCCCAGCACCCGGCCATCATCCGCCGCGCCGATCAGAAACGCGCGCCCCGCCGCATGGCGCGCCGCGATCATGGCGGAAAGCCCCGAAAGCGTCTTTTCCTCGGATGAAAACGTGATCGTGGTCTCGCGGATCAACGGGTTCCAGAACCCCAGGATCGCGCCAAGATCTGCGTCCCGAACCGGCCTGATCGTCATTGCAACCCCCGCAACCCGAAAACCCGCCGCCGGCTGATGCGGCGACGGGGATGTCTTTCATGTCCAAATATCCATGCGACCGCGCCGGCAAAAGCCGCAATCGCCGCCTCAGGCGCGCCGCGCGTCGCGGATCAGCCCCAAGATGTCGCGCGCGGCCGAAGGGATATTCGTGCCCGGCCCGAAAATCGCCTTCACCCCGGCCTTGTTGAGGAACTCGTAATCCTGTTGCGGGATGACGCCGCCGCAGATGACGATGATCTCGCCCGCGCCCTGTTCCTTCAAGGCCGCGATCAGCTTTGGCGCAAGCGTCTTGTGCCCCGCCGCCTGCGAGGAAATGCCGACCACATGCACGTCGTTGTCGATGGCGTCTTGCGCGGCCTCTTCCGGGGTCTGGAACAGCGGGCCGACATCGACGTCGAAACCGATATCGGCGAATGCGGTGGCGATGACTTTCGCGCCCCGGTCATGGCCGTCCTGTCCCATTTTCACCACCAGCATGCGCGGGCGGCGGCCTTCCTCCTCGGCAAAGGTTTCGACGTCCTGCTGGATCCGGGCGAATTCGTCGTCACCCTCATAGGCGGCGCCGTAAACGCCGGCCAGCGTTTTGACCTCGGCGCGGTGGCGGCCGAATTCCTTTTCCATCGCCATGCTGATTTCCCCAACCGATGCGCGGGCGCGCGCGGCCTCGACCGCCGCCGCCAGCAGATTGCCGCCCGTCCGTGCCCGATGCGCAAGCTCGTCCAGCGCCGCCTGACAGGCGGCCTCGTCGCGGGTCGCGCGGATCCGGTTCAACCGCGCGATCTGGGCGTCGCGGACCTTGACGTTGTCGATATCCAGAATGTCGATCGGATCCTGCTGCGCCAGCCGGTACTTGTTCACGCCGACGATGACCTCTTCGCCCCGGTCGATCAGCGCCTGACGCCGCGCGGCGGTTTCCTCGATCCGCAGCTTGGGCATGCCCGAGGCGACCGCCTTGGTCATGCCGCCCATCGCCTCGACCTCTTCGATCAGCGCCCAAGCCTTGTCGGCCAGCTCGGCGGTCAGGCTTTCGACGTAATAGCTGCCGGCGAGGGGGTCGACGACATGGGTGATGCCGGTTTCCTCTTGCAGGATCAGCTGGGTGTTGCGGGCGATGCGGGCGCTGAATTCGGTCGGCAGCGCGATCGCTTCGTCCAGCGCGTTGGTATGCAGTGATTGCGTGCCGCCAAGCGCCGCCGCCATCGCCTCATAGGCGGTGCGCACGACGTTGTTATAGGGATCCTGTTCCTGCAGGCTGACGCCCGAGGTCTGGCAATGCGTGCGCAGCATCAGACTGCTGGCCTTTTTCGGGGCGAATTCCTTCATGATCCGCGTCCACAAAAGCCGCGCCGCACGCAGCTTTGCCGCCTCCATGAAGAAATTCATGCCGATGGCGAAAAAGAACGACAGCCGGCCCGCGAACTGGTCCACATCCATGCCGGCGGAGAGCGCGGCGCGCACATATTCGCGCCCGTCGGCCAGCGTATAGGCCAGCTCCTGGACAAGGTTCGCGCCCGCCTCCTGCATGTGATAGCCGGAAATCGAGATCGAGTTGAATTTCGGCATCTCGTTCGAGGTGTATTCGATGATATCCGCGATGATGCGCATGCTGGGTTCGGGCGGATAGATATAGGTGTTGCGCACCATGAACTCTTTCAGAATGTCGTTCTGAATGGTGCCTGAAAGGACGGCGCGGGAATGCCCCTGTTCCTCGCCGGTCACGATGAAATTCGCGAGAATCGGGATCACCGCGCCATTCATCGTCATCGACACCGACACCTTGTCCAGCGGGATGCCGTCAAAGAGGATCTTCATGTCCTCGACCGAATCGATGGCGACGCCGGCCTTGCCCACATCGCCCTCGACGCGGGGATGGTCGCTGTCATAGCCGCGATGCGTGGCCAGATCGAAGGCGACCGAGACGCCCTGCTGCCCGGCGGCCAGGGCTTTTCGATAAAATGCATTGGATTCTTCGGCGGTCG
This sequence comes from Paracoccus mangrovi, assembly GCF_042648425.1. NCBI lineage: Bacteria > Pseudomonadati > Pseudomonadota > Alphaproteobacteria > Rhodobacterales > Paracoccaceae > Paracoccus > Paracoccus mangrovi. Next base: position 37,339 of record NZ_JBHRXJ010000014.1, read on the forward strand.
AAAAGCCCGCATATTGCCGGATCGTCCAGGGACGGCCGGCATACATGGTCGCGCGCGGGCCACGGGTAAAGGGCTCGATCCCCGGCAGGCTGCCCAGATGGGGCAGGTTGGCGGTGTCGGCCTCGGTGTAAAGCGGCTTGACCTCGATACCCTCCAGCGTGTGCCAGGTCAGGCTGTCGGGATCAGAGCCTTTCAGCTCTTTGCTGGCCAGCTTGCGCCATTCCTCAAGCTCGGGTTTGGAGATTTTGGTCATCTTGCATCCTTTCCCATGGCCACCCGGCTCTTATATTGGTTAAGAGACGAGGGGATGATGAAACTGAAACGATTGATTTTTCTGATTGCGGTGCCGCTGGTTGCGGCAATGGGCGACAAGCCGGATGGCGAGGCGGGCCAAAGATATGTCCGCGGCGAGGTGCCCGCCGCGCGCAGCGAGGCCCCCGCGAACGAACGCCCGGCAAGCGAATTGCGCGTCCTGCCGGCATCCGAGGCGGATCCGGCGGAATTCATGTGGCAGGCGCGTCCGGTGGTGATATTCGCCGATACCGCCGCCGATCCCGCCTTTACCGAACAGCTGGCGGCGGTGCGGCGCGATCCCATGCCGCTTTTGCTGCGCGATGTGGTGGTGATCACCGATACCGATCCGGCCGCGAACAGCCCCTGGCGGCGGCAGTTGCGCCCCGAGGGATTTTCGCTGGTGCTGATGGACAAGGACGGACAGGTGAAACAGCGCAAGCCCGTGCCCTGGTCCGTGCGCGAGATCACCCGCGCCATCGACAAATTCCCGCTGCGCCGCCAGGAAATCGGGCGCGGCGATCTTGCGCCATAGGCACCGCGCGTTGCGCCCATCCGTTGCATGTTTTGCAAAATATTGTGGATTTGCCGGGCAGCGCCTATATTCTGAGTCACAGGCGAGATGCCGCTGACCGCGAAAAGGGTTTTGGCCATGGCGAGTTCGACGACCGAAAACCGCATCCCTGCGCAGGACGCCCGGCCAAGGGTGTCGCGCGACTTTCGCGAAACGCGCGATACCGGCGAGCGCATGGCGCCATCGGCCAAGCCGGCCCGCCGCCGTCGCCGCGCCAATGAAATCACCAATGTCATCGGTCTGACGCCCATCACAGGTCTTTCTGGTCCGAAGATCGCGTATTGACGCCATCCGGCGTCTGGGCCGCCGCCACCGCATCGCCTTCGATTTCGCGCTGTCTGCGCGCAAGCATCGACGTGACCTCGCGCAGGCCGCCATGCAGGCTGGCGGTCAGGATCTCCATCGCATCCAGCCCGGTGTCCAGGGTTTCGTCGTTCAAAAGCAGATAGTCGCCAAACATCTCGGCCGTGCGGCGGGGATAGTCCTTGGCATTGCTGCGGATGTCCTGGGCCAGCGCCGCGCGCACCGCCAGCAGCCGATAATAGCGCACGACCGGATCGATGACCCATTCGGGCAGCATATGCACCTCTTCGACAATGGCGCGAAAGATGCGGTCATTGGCGTCATGGGGCAGGATCGGCAGGTAATCCTCGTCGGTGATCGGTCCGGTGATCTGCCAGCCTCCGGCATCGCTTTGCCGTTCCAGCGCGACGACATGGGCGCGGATTTCGGCCAGAAGTGCGCGCTGGATGTCATTGACGCGTTCGCTGCGCAGCAGCTTGTCGCGTCGCCGTGACAGGGCATGGGTCCAGAACCAGCCGGCCGCGACCACGCCACCGCCGACAAGGGCGGTGACAAGGGCCGCGATCACCCGGTCGTTCACCAGAAGCGTCTGCCAGTCCACCTATCGACACCCTCGTTTCATGGCCGTCCCGCCCCAACGGCGCAATCCCGGCATAGGCAAGCGCTGCGGGCATTTCCCGGATCGTGGAGTTGATCGGAGGGATTCCGACAGGCGTGCCGCCGAACGTCGGAATGCCGACGCCCGGCCAGACGAACCATGGCCGCAGAGCGGCGAACGGAACGCCGCGAAGCCAGACCTCGGGATGTGGGAAATGCATACCCAAGACTGCCGCCAGCCCCATGGAAAGAGCGGCGAATACCGGGCATCCGAGATATGGCGCCCCCCTGCGTCATTCAAACTCCAGGATCACGTCATCGACTTTCAGGCTGTCGCCCGGCGCGGCGCTGACCGATTTCACCACGGATTTCTTTTCGGCGCGCAGGATGTTCTCCATCTTCATCGCCTCGACCGTGGCCAGCGCCTGACCTTCCTGTACCTCGTCGCCGACGGCCACGTTCACTTTGACCACCAGCCCCGGCATCGGGCAGAGCAGGAATTTCGAGGTATCGGGCGGAAGCTTTTCCGGCATCAGCCGCGCCAGCTCGGCCGCGCGGGGCCGGCGCACATAGGTTTTCAGATCCGCCCCCCTGACCCGCAGCCGGAACCCCGAGGGCAGGCGATCCACCTTCATCACCAAAGGCGCGCCATCCACCGTCAGCCGGGCAAGGCTTTGCCCCGGGCGCCAATCGCTTTCGACGCGCAAGCTGCGCCCGTCGATCTCGACGGTCGAGCCGTCGCGGTCGGCGGTGATGCGCACCGGATAGTCGTGGCCATCGACCGAGACCACCCAATGTTCGCCGACATGGCGTTCGTGATTGTCCAGTCGCCCGGTGATGCGGGTGCGCCGGATTTCCGCCACGCGATGCATGGCCGCCGCCGAGGCCGAGATGCGGACCAGTTCTTCCTCGGGCAGCGTCGCGCCGGTAAAGCCCTCGGGATATTCCTCGGCGATGAAGGCGGTGGAAATCTCGCCCGACACAAAGCGCGGGTGGTCCATCACCGCCGACAGGAACGGCAGGTTGTGGCCGATGCCCTCGACCTCGAACTGGTCCAGTGCAAGGCGCATCGCCTCGATGGCGCGGGCGCGGTCGGGCGCCCATGTGCACAGCTTTGCGATCATCGGGTCGTAGAACATGCTGATTTCGCCGCCCTCATAGACGCCGGTATCGTTCCTGACCGCGACCGGGCTGTCGCCCGCCTCGCTGTCATTGACCCAGTTGCCGGCGGTCTTGAGCGGCCCGGCCGCGACCTCGGCCGGCGGGCGATAGCGCGTCAGCCGCCCGATCGAGGGCAGGAAATTGCGATAGGGGTCCTCGGCGTAAAGCCGGCTCTCAACGGCCCAGCCATTGATCTTGAGATCGGACTGGGCAAAGGGCAGGGGCTCGCCATCGGCCACGCGGATCATCTGTTCGACCAGATCGACGCCGGTGATCAGCTCGGTCACCGGGTGTTCGACCTGAAGCCGGGTGTTCATTTCGAGGAAATAGAAATTCTTCTGGCCATCGACGATGAATTCGACGGTGCCGGCGCTGGAATAGCCCACCGCCTTGGCCAGCGCGACCGCCTGTTCGCCCATGGCCTTGCGCGTCGCCTCGTCCAGGAAAGGCGAGGGCGCCTCTTCGATGACCTTCTGGTTGCGGCGCTGGATCGAGCATTCGCGTTCATGCAGATAGACCGCATTCCCATGCTTGTCGGCCAGGACCTGAATTTCGATATGGCGCGGCTGCGTCACGAATTTCTCGATAAAGATGCGGTCGTCGCCAAAGCTGTTCGCCGCCTCGTTTTTCGAGCTTTCGAACCCTTCGCGCGCCTCGGTATCGTTCCAGGCGATGCGCATGCCCTTGCCGCCGCCGCCGGCCGAGGCCTTGATCATCACCGGATAGCCGATCTCGTTCGAGATGCGCACCGCCTCGTCCGCATCGGCGATCAGGCCCATATAGCCGGGAACGGTGGAAACCCCGGCCTCCTGCGCGATCTTTTTCGAGGTGATCTTGTCGCCCATGGCCTCGATGGCGGGCGAGGGCGGGCCGATAAAGGCCACGCCCGCAGCCTCGAGCGCCTCGGCGAATTTCATGTTCTCGGAAAGAAAGCCATAGCCGGGGTGGACGGCCTCGGCGCCGGTCTGGCGGATCGCCTCCATGATCTTGTCGATCACGATATAGGACTGGTTGGCGGGCGAGGGGCCGATATGAACGGCCTCGTCGGCCATCCTGACATGCAGCGCGCCCCGGTCGGCATCCGAATAAACCGCAACGGTCTTAATGCCCATCTTGCGGGCGGTCTTGATGACCCGGCAGGCGATCTCGCCCCGGTTGGCGATCAGGATTTTCTTGAACATGGGCGCAGTCTCCGGTCCGTGGACATGAAAAAACCGCCCGTGGCCGCAAGGCCCCGGACGGTCATGAATGGTCTGCATGCGCGCGACGCAGGGCGCGCGATGCTCAGCTGGTTATTGGCAAAGCCGCACGTCGTCGCAAAGCGCGCCGCCGACCGCGCCGATGGCCGCGCCTTTGGCGACGCTATGGCCGCCGACATAGGCCGCAGTTGCGCCGACACCCGCGCCGATGAGGCCGCGATCCACGTCGGTCGGGTTGATGTTCTGGGTGCAGCCAGCAAGGCCGACGAGGCCCAGTCCAAGCGCCAGGACAAGTTTTTTCGACATTTGTTTAGCTCCGAGATACGGGGGGCGCACAGGTCACCTGCGGCGCCGGTCCCCCGATTGCGATCAGTAACGCTTCTGACAAACGCCGGCGTCGTCGCACAGCGCACCGCCGGCCGCGCCGATAAGGGCGCCGGTCGCGACATCGCCGTCGATCGCCTTGGCGACAACGGCGCCGGCAAGGGCACCGCCCGCGGCGCGCTGCGCGTCGGGCGAGATGCCGCCGCCATAGCCGTCATTGCAAGCCGCGAGACCGGCGACGAGAAGAGCAGCGCCGGCAAGGCGCAGGGCGACAGATTTTTGCATAGTTCTTTGCCTGTATTATGGGTCCGGGATTGGACCATCGATCCATATGGGAACGTCAATATCGCATGTCGGGTTCCGTGACGAAACTGACATGGATGTGAAAACTGGCAACTACGCGGCAATCCGCCCATCAGTCGCGGTCCTCGTCCTCGTCCCAATCCTCGTCATCCCAATCGGCATCGTCCCAGTCGAATTGCGGGGCGTCGGGGGCGAAAAGTTCGGGGAAGCCAGCCTCGGCGCGTTTCATGTCGACGCGCAGCAGCTGTTCGTAATCGGTGGGGTTCAGCTTGCCGACCGCGATCACCTCGCGGCCCAAAAGCCAGGACAGCCGCCCGGCATCCAGATTGCCGCGCACAAAGGGCTCTTCGCCGAAATGTTCGATCAGCGCGGCCAGGAAACCGGCATCGGCGCGCCGGTCGGCGGCCTTGCGGTCGCGAAACCTTTCACGCCGGACAAGCGGCGTTGCGCCCTTTTTCTTGTTGGCGCGGCGGATGGTGAATTGGAAATCGGTGCTGGGAAGACGGCCGGGAAAGCCGCGATGCTTCAGCATGGTGCACCCCTTTCATATTGGCTTGCAGTAAGATGCAGGGCCAAAGGGGCGCGCGGTTGGCGCGGGCCGCCTTGCAGCCCGCGCGCGGCAATCGGCTTAGTTGGCGCCGTATTTGCCCTGATAGACCGGCTCGGGCTGAACGGGGACCGGAACAACTTCGGGCTCTTTTTTCGCGCAAGCGGCGGCGAGACCAACGAGAACGAGGGCGAGGACAAGCTTTTTCGACATGTAGTCGTGCTCCTGTTAGGCGGGACAGTCGTATCCCGACTGCTCGGTTGAGATTCGGGCGCGACATGCGTCCGTGCGACGATCATAACGTCACGGAACGCCTTGCGACAGGCGGGGTCGGCGCCAAAAGCAGCGGGGTCCGGCCGATGTGGCCGGCTTGCATCAGGCCCGGAACGGTGGAAAGGCATGCGGATCACCATGGTTCCCACTCGCAGGAATCGCGATCCGGCGGCAGCCGGAAGGCCTCGAAAAGCTGCACCACTTCAGGATCATAGGCGCCAAAGGCGGTTTTCTTGTCGGACAGGCTGATGATGATCTGACTGGGGCGGGGGGCGGGTTTGGCCAAGCGCGGCAATGCCCAGTTTTCGCAAAGCCAGACCACGTCCTGATGCACCGGATCCTGGGCCAGGACATCGGGCGCGGCCGGCAGAACCGGCGCATCAAGCATCTCGTCGGCGCTCTCTTCGTCGCCGGCATCGGTATCGGTCTCGGGCGCCTGCGCGGCATATTCGGGATCGGCGGCCGCGTCGGGCATGGATGCGTCTTCGGCGCCCTCGCCGGTCATGTCGCCCGCCACGTCACCGGTCACGTCGCCGGTTTCGGTGTCGATGTCGATCGGCCCGCGATCATCCTCGAAATCCGAGGCCGGCCCGCTGGTCGACGGCACGCGCTGCGCCAGATCGGGCATCACAAAGCGGAACCGATAGGTCAGCCCGAAACCGCCGGATGTGTCGTGCAGGGTTTCCTGCCAATAGACCACCGCGCCCGAGGGCAGGGTGATCGCGACACCGGTTTCGGGCTGGCCGCCCGTCTTGCGCGTCTCGGACATGTCCTGGGCCATGGCGGTTGCCAGCGATTGCGGTGCGCCCATTATCGCGCCCGCGGCCAGAACCTTGCCAAGAAAAGCCAGCTTGCCCATCGCCTTGATTCACAGGGGAATATTGTCGTGTTTCTTCCAGGGATTCGACTGCTGCTTGCCGCGCAGGCTGGCGAATGCGCGGGCGACGCGGCGGCGTGTCGAATGCGGCTGGATCACCTCGTCGATAAAGCCCTTTTCGGCGGCGACAAAGGGATTGGCGAAACGCTCTTCGTAAAGGCGGGTATGTTCGGCGATCTTGTCCTTGTCGCCCAGATCGGCCCGCATCAGGATCTCGACCGCGCCCTTGGCGCCCATCACCGCGATTTCCGCCGTGGGCCAAGCATAGTTGAAATCGCCGCGCAGATGCTTTGAGGACATGACGTCATAGGCTCCGCCATAAGCCTTGCGGGTGATGACCGTGACCTTGGGCACCGTCGCCTCGCCATAGGCAAAGAGCAGTTTCGCGCCATGCTTGATGACGCCGCCATATTCCTGGCCGGTGCCCGGCAGAAAGCCCGGCACATCGACCAGGGTCAGGATCGGGATCTCGAAAGCGTCGCAAAAACGCACGAACCGTGCCGCCTTGCGCGAGCTGTCGATGTCGAGACAGCCCGCCAGCACCATCGGCTGGTTGGCGACGATGCCGACGGTCTGCCCCTCAAGCCGGACGAAACCAGTGATGATATTGGCGGCGAAATCCTTCTGGATCTCGTAGAAATCGCCCTCATCCGCGATCTTGTGGATCAGCTCTTTCATGTCATAGGGCTGGTTCGGGTTGTCGGGGATCAGGGTGTCGAGGCTCATCTCGACCCGGTTCGGATCGTCGAAGAAGGGTCGTGTCGGCGCCTTTTCGCGGTTGTTCAGCGGCAGGAAATCGACCAGCCGGCGAATCTCGGACATGGCTTCGACATCGTTTTCAAAGGCGCCATCCGCGACCGAGCTTTTCTTGGTATGGGTCGATGCGCCGCCCAGCTGTTCGGCGGTCACGATTTCGTTGGTGACGGTTTTCACCACATCGGGGCCGGTCACGAACATATAGGACGTGTCCTTGACCATGAAGATAAAGTCGGTCATCGCCGGGCTATAGACCGCGCCGCCCGCGCAGGGGCCCATGATCACGCTGATCTGCGGCACCACGCCCGAGGCCATGATATTGCGCTGAAACACCTCGGCATAGCCGGCGAGGCTGGCCACGCCCTCTTGGATCCGGGCGCCGCCCGAGTCGTTCAGCCCGATCACCGGCGCGCCGTTCTGAACCGCCATATCCATGATCTTGCAGATCTTTTGCGCATGCGTTTCCGAAAGCGAGCCGCCAAAGACAGTGAAATCCTGGGAATAGGCATAGACCATGCGGCCGTTGATGGTGCCCCATCCGGTCACCACGCCGTCGCCATAGGGCCGGTCTTTTTCCATGCCGAAATCGGTCGAGCGATGGCGCACGAACATGTCGAATTCCTCGAAGCTGCCTTCGTCCAGAAGCAGCTCAAGCCGTTCGCGCGCGGTCAGCTTGCCGCGGGCATGCTGCGCCTCGATGCGCCGCTGGCCGCCGCCCAGACGGGCCTCGTGCCGGCGCGCTTCCAGTTCGCCGAGGATATCCTTCATGAGCTGTCTCCTTTTGGCCTTTGCGCAAGTTACCGGCTTGGCGGGCATGCGGGAAGCGGAAAGGCGAATATTTGCAAAATATGCAACGGGATCGCGCTGCAAATAGCAAAATGGTAAAAGTCCCTTGACGGCAATCGGGGCAGGGGCCATGCCGCGCGCATGGGACTCGTCATTGATATTCCGGCCATTCAGGCCAATTGGAAGACGCTGGCGGCGCGGGCCGGTTCGGCGCGTGCGGGCGCGGTGGTCAAGGCGGATGCATATGGCCTGGGCGCCGCGCGGGTGGCGCCGGCGCTCTATCAGGCGGGCGCGCGGGATTTCTTTGTCGCGCTGGCCGCCGAGGGGCGGGCGATCCGGCCGCTTCTGGCCGAGGATGCGCGCATCTTCGTGCTGTCGGGCCATATGGAGGGCGAGGACCTTCAGGGGCTGGTGCCGCTGTTGAACAGTCCCGAACAGTTTTTCCGCGACCGGGCGCTGCGGCCGCGCGGGGCCTTTGGCATCCAGCTGGATACCGGGATGAACCGGTTGGGGCTCGAGGCCGGCGAATGGGCCGCGATCCGGGCCGAGGCGCTGGCCGCCGGGCCGCAGCTGGTGATGTCGCATCTGGCCTGTGCCGACGAACCCGATCACGCCGCGAATGCCGCCCAGCTGGCGGCGTTCCGGCAGATGACCGATGGCATTGCCGTGCCGCGTTCGCTGGCGGCGACGGGGGGGATCCTGCTGGGTCGGGACTATCACTTCGACCTGGTGCGGCCGGGGGTCGGGCTTTATGGTGGCGAGCCCTTCATCGAGGCCCGTCCCGTGGTCACGCTGTCCTTGCCGGTGGTGCAGATCCGCGATGTCAGGCCCGGCGAATCCGTAGGCTATGGCTATAGCTGGACCGCCACGCGGCCGTCGCGGGTGGCGACGGTGGCGGCGGGCTATGCCGACGGGCTGACGCGGGCGCTGATGCGCGACGGCAAGCTGCGGCTTTGGGCCGGGGATCGGTCCTGTCCGGTGATCGGGCGCATTTCGATGGACCTGATCACGGTCGACGTGACCGACATGCCGGACCCGCCCGCGGCGCTGGAAATTCTGAACGCGCGGCAGGGTGTCGATGCGGTGGCCGCCTGTGGCGGCACCATCGGCTATGAGGTGCTGACCTCGCTGGGACGGCGCTATCCCCGGACCTATCTGTGAACCCGATCCGGGCAACGGGCAGGGCGGCGATCGCCCTTGTGCGGGTGACGGGGCGGGTTGCGATCTTTGCCGGCCGGGGGCTGGCGCGCGTCGGCGCACATCCGGCCGAGCTGGCGCGGCAGATGCTGCATATCGGCTGGTTGTCCCTGCCGGTGGTCGGGTTGACGGCGCTTTTTACCGGCGCGGCGCTGGCCTTGCAGATCCATTCCGGCGGCGAACGGTTTCAGGCATCCGACGTGGTCCCGGCCATCGTCGCCATCGGCATGGCGCGCGAACTTGGCCCGGTGCTGGGCGGGCTGATGGTGGCCGCGCGCGTGGCCAGCGCCATCGCCGCCGAATTGGGCACGATGCGCGTCACCGAACAGATCGACGCGCTGGTGACGCTGTCGACCGATCCGGTCGGCTGGCTGGTGTCGCCCCGGCTATGGGCGGCGCTGCTTTGCGTGCCCGTGCTGGTGGGCGTGGGCGACGTGATCGGGATCATGGGCGGCTGGCTGATCGGGGTGAACGCGCTGGGGTTCAACTCGGCCACCTATCTGGCCAACAGCTGGGCGTTTCTGGAAAGCTGGGACGTGGTCTCGGGCCTGATCAAGGGCGCGGCCTTTGGTCTGATCGTGGCGCTTTCGGGATGCTGGTTCGGCATCCATGCCGGGGGCGGGGCTGCGGGTGTGGGCCGGGCCACGACGAATGCGGTCGTCGCGGCCTCGGTCGGGATTCTGGCGGCGAATTTCGCGCTGACGGGGCTTTTCTTCTGATGCTGGGGGTGCGCGGCCTGAGCAAGTCCTTTGGCGCCAAGCGGGTGCTGGACGGGGTCGATCTGGATCTGACCCAGGGCGAAAGCCTTGTGGTGATCGGCGGCTCGGGCACGGGGAAATCGGTGCTTTTGCGCTGTATCCTCGGGCTTGAGGTCCCGGATGCGGGCACCATCCTGTGGCGCGGCCGGCCGCTGGCCGAGGCGCGGGCCGAATTCATGGACGGGTTCGGGATGCTGTTCCAGAACGCGGCGCTCTTTGACAGCCTGCCGGTCTGGCGCAATGTGGCCTTCCGGCTGATGGGCCGGATGCCAAAGGTCGAGGCCCGCGAGATCGCCGTCGAAAAGCTGGCCCGCGTCGGACTTGGCCCCGAGGTGGCGGATCTTTTCCCGGCCGAGCTTTCGGGCGGGATGCGCAAGCGCGCGGGACTGGCGCGCGCCATTGCCGCCGATCCGCAGGTGATCTTTTTCGACGAGCCGACCACCGGCCTGGATCCGATCCGGGCCGCGACCATCAACGAATTGATCCGCGGCATCGTCGATGAAACCGGCGCCACCGCCATCACCATCACCCATGACATGAGCTCGGTGCGCGCCATTGCCGACCGGGTCGCGCTGCTGGATCGGGGGCGGGTGCGCTGGCAGGGCGATCTGGCCGCGATGGAGACGGCCCCGGACGATTACCTGCATGATTTCATCGCCGGCCGCGCCCGTCCGATGGCGCGGATCCCGGAATGACCCGGCATGTGACGGGCCGTTTTTTCGCCCATTTCCCCCGCGAATGCAGATAGCGGCCGTGGCCCCCTTGTGCGAATCCCGCGCAGTTGCAACCATGGGTTACTGCGAACCCGATCCCCGGAGACGAATTTGGGTCTGACCCCGACCACCCCCGCGACGACGACACCCGGCGAAACCCTGCTGGAATTTCCCGACAACAGGCTGCTGATCGACCTTTGCGGTCCGCATGACCGGCATCTGGCCCGCATCGAAGAGGCGCTTCAGGTCCATGTATTGCGACGCGGCAACCTGCTTTCGGTGGTGGGTCCCGCTGAGGCCCAGGCCGAGGCGGCGCAGGTTCTGAACGCGCTTTACGCCCGCCTTGAACAGGGCCGCCCCGTCGAGATGGCCGAGGTCGAGGCCGCGCTGCGCATGGGCGTCGAACAGGTGACCGAGGGGCCAAGCCCGCATGAACAGCTGGAAATGTTCCAGACCGGCCCGATCGAGCTGCGCACCCGCAAAAAGACCGTCGAGCCGCGCACCGATGCGCAAAAGGACTATGTCCGGGCGCTGTTCGGCAATGAGCTGGCCTTTGGCATCGGGCCTGCGGGCACCGGCAAGACCTATCTGGCGGTCGCGGTCGGCGTCACCATGCTGATCGGCGGCCATGTCGACAAGATCATCCTGTCGCGCCCCGCCGTCGAGGCGGGCGAGCGTCTGGGCTTTCTGCCCGGCGACATGAAGGAAAAGGTCGACCCCTATATGCAGCCGCTTTACGACGCGCTGAACGATTTTCTGCCCGGCAAGCAGCTCGCCAAGCTGATGGAGGAAAAGCGCATCGAGATCGCGCCTTTGGCCTTCATGCGCGGGCGCACGCTGGCCAATGCCTTTGTCGTGCTGGACGAGGCGCAGAACGCCACCACCATGCAGATGAAGATGTTCCTGACCCGTCTGGGCGAGGGGTCGCGCATGGTCATCACCGGCGACCGCACCCAGATCGACCTGCCGCGCGGGGTGCATTCCGGCCTGACCGATGCCGAAAAGATCCTCAAGGACGTCAAGGGCATCAGTTTCAGCTATTTCACCGCCAAGGATGTCGTGCGCCACCCGCTGGTCGCGCGCATCATCGAAGCCTATGACGCCGAGGCCGAGGCGGCGCTGGCACGGGGCGAGCCGCTTGACGAACGCGGCCAGCGCATTCCCCGGCGCGAACCTCGCCTGGCCAGCGGGGGGCCAAGCGATGGATGATCTGGTCGAAGAGAATCCGCGCCCGCCGCTCGATCTTGTCGATATCGTGCTTGAGGATGACCGATGGGAGGATGCGGGCCTGCCGGCGATGGCCGAGCGGGCGGCGCGCGCCGTTGGCGACTGGCTTGAACTGGGCGAGTTTCAGGTGGTCGTGCTGGGCTGCGACGATGCCCGCATCGCCGCCCTGAACGCCGAGTTTCGCGGCAAGCGCAAGCCGACCAATGTGCTGAGCTGGCCGGCCATCGAATTCGGCCCCCGCGAACCCGGCAGCCATCCCGATCTGCCCGAGATCGAAGAGCTGGGCGATGTCGCCATTTCCTATGACACCTGCCAGCGCGAGGCGACGGCCCAGGGAAAGCCCTTTGCCGATCACACCACGCATCTTTTGGTGCATGCGATTTTGCATCTGGCGGGTTACGATCATATCGACGATCTGGATGCCAAGACCATGGAGGATGGCGAGCGTGCGATCCTGTCGCGGCTGGGCATCCCGGACCCCTATCTGGAACATGAAACATGAGTAACGATCGAAGTCCCGACACGTCCGTTTCCGCAGACCCTGCCTCATGGGCGGATGGCATTGGCGGGGATGGGCGTGACCTGCCGCAATCGCGCGGCTTTCTGGGGCGCATTCTGGGCGCTTTCAGCGGCGGCGAGACCGAGCCGCCGCCTGCCGATGCGGATGACAAGGGCGCAAGCCTGCCCGCCACGGCCGTGCCCGGCATGGTCAACCTGCGTCGGATGCGCGTCGATGACGTGGCCATCCCAAAGGCCGAAATCGTCGCGGCCCCGATCACCGCGACATTGGCCGAACTGGTCGAGATGTTCGGCGAGCATGGCTTTTCCCGCATCCCGGTCTTTCGCGGCACGCTGGACAGCCCGCTTGGCCTGATCCATCTCAAGGATCTGGCGCTGAAATACGGCTTTGGCGCCAAGACCCCGGTCAAGTTCAACCTGCGCCCGATGCTGCGGCCGCTGCTTTATGTGCCGCCTTCGATGCCGATCGGGGTGCTTTTGCAGCAGATGCAGCAAAAGCGCATCCATATGGCATTGGTGATCGACGAATATGGCGGCGTTGACGGGCTCGTCACCATCGAGGACCTGATCGAACAGGTCATCGGCGAGATCGAGGACGAGCATGACGAGATCGAAGGCGGTCTCTGGGTACAGGAAAAGCCGGGGCAATGGCTCATTCAGGCGCGCGCGCCGCTTGAGGATGTCGAGGCCGAAACCGGCCTGCGCCTGACCACGGACGAGGACGAAGAGGATATCGACACGCTGGGCGGGCTGATCTTCATGCTGACCGGCCGGGTGCCGGTGCGCGGCGAGGTGATCCCGCATGAAAGCGGCACCGAGTTCGAGATCGTCGAGGCCGATCCGCGCCGGGTCAAGCGCGTGCGCCTGCGGCTTCCGCGTGCGGTTTCCGCGCGCGCCGCCGCCGCCGACGAGGCAGCGGCACCCGACAGCTAAAGCATCGAAAAAGCCGGCGCATGGGCGACGCGGCTGCCCGAGGGCAGCCCCGCGCAGCCGGTGGCCAGCAGATAGGGACCGGCATAGGGCGAGGCCAGATCGGCCGGCGCAAAGCCAAAGCGCCCGTAATATTCGGGATCGCCCAGCACGACGATGGCGTGATCGGCGAATGCCTGTTGCGCGGCGCGGATCAGGGCCGACCCGATGCCGCGCCCCTGCATCGCGGGATGGACCGCGACCGGCGCCAGCGCCAGCGCCGGGAAATCCGCAGCAATGGGCGACAGTGCGACATGGCCAAGGATGGTGCCGGCGGCCTCGGCCACCAGAGACAATGCCAGATGCCCGTCCCGGCGCAGCATATCGACCAGCCGCGCCTCGTCTGGGCCGTCAAATGCCATGGTCAGCAGTTCGGCGATCGCCTCGTGATCGTGGCGCATCTCGGCGCGGATGCGCGGCAGCACCTGTTCGCGGGTGAATTCGCGGGCGATGCCATGGCTTTCGCGGCCCCAGCGGCTGTCGTAAAGGCGCGCGCGATGGGCCTGAAAGGCCTGTTTGCCGGTGTAAAGCTCGCGCAACTCAAAGATCAGCGGATCGTCGCCTTGCACCACATCGAAACGCAGATTGCCCGGCTCTGCCCGTGTCAGCGCCGCATGTTCCGACAACAGATCCACCGCCAGCAGCATCTGGGCCACATCCTTGCAGATCAGCCGCCCGTTCAACGCCAAAAGCGGGTTACCGAGCGCGATTTCATCGCCACCATGTACGACCGGTGCGGAATGTTTGTGAATCGAGCCGCAGGCGCATGTCATAACAATATCCTTCACTACGATACCAGGTCGCCGGCCCGGCGCACTCTGCGCCCATGTCGGCCACTGCGAGTCAAATGAAATGACGATTACGGGCCGGGAACGGCGGATTATTGCCTGTATCCATTTGGTGCCGCTCTGTCAGCCCGTTGTCAAAACAACATTGGCCGACCTGACCAAATACACAGGTTCCGGGCTGCGGCCCGGGGCGAACTGATGCCGAATCGACACGGGAAGGTTCGGCCGGAGCACCGCGCCAAGCCATTGCCAAAGGATGAAATCTGGCGCGCGATTCGGATTTTCCGGGGCGATCCGGGCGGCCGGCGGGGCCTTTCGCACAGGGTTTGCGGCGGGCGCGGGCCATGCGCGCCGCAGCACCTCGCAAGATGGCAAAGCTGCGAAAAAAATGCCGGTTTTGCCCTTGCACCCGCCAGACAGCTTGGATAGATACGCCTCCACAGTTGGGGCGTGGCCAAGTGGTAAGGCATCGGTTTTTGGTACCGTGTACCGTAGGTTCGAATCCTACCGCCCCAGCCAAAATCACCTGAGATGATGTTAGCAGAAAAAGTTCCGGGCTGATGCCGGGATCTTGTCTGTGCTGTGCTGCCTTTGGGTCGTGACGCATGCCGATTGTCCGGTGATGGGGCAGGGATCGGAATGCCCGCAGCGCCCATTCCGACGCGCCGCATATCGCGCGCGCCCATCCGGCAGGTACGCCTTACCCGAAATATGATGACAGGGCCGATGCGCGTCTTTCGGGTTCCCGTACATCGCGGGAAAGCGCATGGAACAGAACGGCCCCTGCCGCAGGGGACAGGGGCCGCTATGACGTCTTTCTATCCCCGGGCGGGCCTTCTGCCTGTTCGATGGCCCGCCCCGGTCCGGTTCAGCTGTAGATCGGCTTTACGTTGCGCTGATGGCGGTCGGCCAGCTTGCGGGCCAGACGTCCGGGCACGAGTTGCCGGGCCGGTTCGATGGTGCGGCCGGTTTCGGGATCGAGCTCGGGGAAAAGTTCCAGAATCTCGTCCCGCGCGGCCTCGCCCAACGATTGCAGCGCCATCATGCCCGGGAACAGGCTTTCCGCCGGGGTATTGTTCGCAAAGACGATCTGATGGCTGTCGAACAGGAAATGCCAATAGGTGACCCCAGAGGCATCATCGGACAGTCCGATCCCGTCGAGACACATCAGATGCTTGGCCGCGACCAGAACCTGGCGCTGTCCGAACATGCGCGCCGCGATCGAGGATTGGACCAGGATCCGGTGCTGGGGCGAAACCGTCAGATCGGTCGCCGGCAGACCGTCGCCCAGAGCGCCCGCCCGGATGGTGATCGGATGCAGATGCGGATTGTCGCGCAGGGCCGCGGCGTCCAGATGGCGCGAACCGATCCATTTGATCGGCATGGCGTTGCTGTCCATCGTCACCACAAGATCGCCCGCCGACAGCTGTTCGACGGGAACCTCGCCCAGAGGGGTCTGGATCATGGTGCCGGTGGTGAAACAGATCACCGTGCCCACGATGGTCGAGTTGTGATAGATCAGCTCATCCCCGGCAAGATCGTTGTCGATCAGCCGGTTAACGGTCAGCGATGAGATCGTCCCCAGATTGTCGAGCGAGGTCTGCGACAGGCCTCCCTCTTTGGTCGGGTACAGATACATGTCCCCGTTATCCATCTGAAGCGCGGCGACCTGAACGGTCTTGGTCATCGGCCCGTTGCCGGCATCATAGGTGATCGTGACCTCGATCCGGATCGCGGCATCGATGCGCAGCACCGTACCGGTATCGTCGGTAAAATAGTCATTGTTGTAATAGGTGCTTGAGCTGGAATCGTTGGTCGCGATGATATCGTCGGTGCCATAGCTGGAGGCATCCAGTTCGCGGATCGATGATCCGCCATCAGCGAAATTGACGCCCTGAACCGAATCCACCCATTGCGCCGCATTTTCCGCGCGTCCGTCCCCACTCATCACATTCGTGGTGGAGTCGAGCTTCAAATCGAAATTTCCAAGGTACAGAGCATTTACCGTACCGGGTTCGCCGCTAACGTTCATTTTGTACTCCTTGATGACACAGAAATGGATCGCCTGAATATTGCATTGCGAATGACGCCGTGGGCGGCATTGACTTTGCGCGACAGGGCGAGCCTATTGATCTGGATCACGGTTGTTGAATAGCTACCGGGCGGGTGCCCGCGACTGCTGTAGATCCCCAACCTCAAGGTAAGCAATAAATGTCCGACGAAATGGAAATCCGACTGGTCACCGGCCACAAAATCAGGCTTCTGCCAGACGAATTGGTCAGGTTGGCAGTTCATCGGAACAGCATTGCCATTCGTGCGATCACAGTGGTTCTGCTGGTTGTTCTCAACTTTCACCCCCGAGTCGCCGAGGCCCCGGTCTGGGCCCGGCTGGCCGTGTTTTTCCCAGCTGTCATGATATGGAACCTCCTGTTCGTCGCCGCCTTGCTGTTCCAGGCGGCGTTGTGCCGGGTGTTCCATCGGCCTCTGATCGCCTATGCGCCGCTGGCCAATCTGATTGCGGTGATCGGGGCGACCACAATCGGCCAATCCATCGGCTCATATATGGGCCTGCCAAATCCGGAATTGGCGGGGTGGATGATGTCGGTCATTATGTTGAATTTGTTCATGGCCGAGTTTCTGAATACGATATTCTATTTGACCATCGCGCCGCCGACCCTGGACGATATCCGCTATGGTCGCGCCGAGGATATGGTTATTTCATCGGGGACGCGCCCGGCGCCCGGACGGCGGCTGTTTTGGGAAATCATGCACATGATCGAAGACAGGACCGAACCCGCTGCCAATAATCAGAACGAAAGAAAAACAGGCAATTCCCCGGATGCCCTTGATATAGGTGGGGTTAAAATCGCCATCGATGATATTGTCAGGCTGTCGTCGCAGGGCGGCTATACCGAAATCATCACCAAACGCCACCGTTATCTGGAATGCTTTCCGCTTCAGGAACTGGCCGCAATGATTCCCGAAGGCGTGGGTTATCAGGTTCATCGAAGCCATTGGGTGGCGTTTCGCGGGATCAGTTCGGTGCGCAAGGAAGGGCGCAACCGGATCATCACCTTTGACGACGGGGTTGAAATCCCGGTGGCGCGGCACCGGCTGGCGGGGTTCGAAAAGCACCAGCCGCCAGAGGTCGAGGTGCTGGCAAACGCCAGCACCAGGCTCGACGAGGACTGATCGCGGAACCGCTGGCCCTTAGCCGGCCAGCATTTCGCGGACCAGCGGCACGACACGCGTGCCGAAAAGCTCGATCCCATGCATGAGCTGGTCATGCGGCATGGTGCCATAGCTGTATTTCAGATCGAACCGGTCCACGCCCAGACTGCGCACCGTCCGGGCGATTTTGCGCGCCACCGTTTCGGGCGATCCGACATGCATCGCGCCATGTGCGATATCGTCCAGAAACTGGTCCTTGCTGACCGGACCCCAGCCACGATCCCGCCCGATACGGTCACGGGCGCGCTTGAAATGCGGGAAAAGCTGTTCCCGCGCCGCTTCGTCGGTATCGGCGACGAAGCCGGGCGAATGCACCCCGACCGGAAGCTGCGGCCGCCCCAGATCGGCCAGCGCCTTGCGGTAAAGGTCGATATAGGGCCGGAATCGCGCCGGATCGCCGCCAATGATCGCCAGCATCATCGGGAAATCGTATCGCGCCGCCCGCACCACCGATTCCGGCGATCCGCCAACCCCGACCCAGACCGGGATGCTGCCGCGCATGGATTTCGGATAGATGCCATCCACCTCAAGGGGCGGGCGGTGCGTGCCCTGCCAGCTTACCGGACCCTCAGGGCGCAGGGCGGCGAAAAGATCGAGCTTTTCGCTGAACAGGCGCTCGTAATCCGAAAGGTCGAAGCCGAAGAGCGGAAAGGATTCGGTAAAGGATCCGCGCCCCAGCGTGATCTCGGCGCGGCCGCTGGAAATCCCGTCCAGCGTGGCAAAGCGCTCATAGACCCGCACCGGATCGTCCGAGCTTAGCACCGTGACCGCGCTGCCCAGCCCGATCCGGTCGGTGCGCGCGGCGATGGCGGCCAGAACCACCTCGGGCGCCGATACGGCGAAATCGTCGCGATGATGTTCGCCGATGCCGAATGCGTCGATCCCCACCTGATCGGCCAGCACCCCCTGGGCGACCACGTTGCGCAAGACCTCGTCATAAGGCGCCAGCGCACCATCCGGCCGGGCATTGACATCGCCAAAGGTATCCAGCCCGAATTGCAGAGTTTCCAGCGCCATTGTTCCCTCGTCCCTGATGACCATCACCTTAAGGGGCCGCGCGCGACCCCGGTCATTTCAGGTTAACGGGGCGGTCAGGCGATGGCCATGGATCAGGCGCAAACATGCGCGGGACCTGTTCTCTCGCGGCACGGATCCCGGCCTGCCGTTTCGCAAAGGGATCGCGGACAGTCACGGCTTGCCGGATCCGGGCAGGACGCCCCGGTCGACCCGCCTAGCCGGCCAGTTCCGCCTGCCGTTCCTGAACCAGCATGCGACAGAAACCCGCGACGGCCTGCACGCGGCGCGACTGCGCGAGGTCGGATTGAATGATCAGCCAGATGTTCTGATCGATCCCCAGATCCGCGTTCAGGCAGATCAGGCCCCGGGGCCGCGCCAGAAAATGCGGCAGCACCGCCAGCCCGATCCCGGCCACGCAGGCGGCCAGCTGCGTCGCCAGACTTGTCGTCCTCAGCGCCGGCGCCCGGCCTTGCAACAGCCGCTCCACCCAGCCGGCGGCGGGCAGATGGCCCCGGGTTTCGGACCATGTGATGAACCGGTCCTCGTCGTGATGGCCAGCGTCGTTTCCCACCTGCCGCGTCGCGACATAGGCGGGCGCACCATAAAGCCCATAGCCCAGCCGGCCCAGACGCTGCTGCGTGAGGTTGCCGCGTTGGGGCGCCACCATCCGCAGCGCAAGATCCGCGTCATGCCGATGCAGGTTCACCGTGGCGATATCGGTCAGGATTTCCAGCTGCAACAGCGGATAGATTTCGGTCAGCCGGGGCAGGGCAGGCAGGATCAGCTCGGTCGCCAGATTTTCCGCCGTCGCCAGACGCACATGGCCCGACACCTCGGGGGGCTGGTGCAGGCTTGCGGTCAACGACAGCGCCGCGGCCTCGATCTCTTCGGCCCGCTCGCACAGGGCGGCGCCATCCCCGGTCAGCCGGCAGCCGGTCTGCTGGCGCAGAAACAGCGGTCGCCCGATATCGCCCTCAAGCCGCTCGATCCGGCGCGAGACAGTGGCCAGCCCCAGATTCAGCTGTGCTGCCGCGCCGCTGAGCGTGCCGGCCCGCGCCACCGCCAGAAACACCCGCAGATCGTCCCAGATCAGCCCCGAGGCCTGTTTTCCGATCATGGAAAGCCTGTCACCATTTCCGTTGATATGATCCGTCATGGGAAAGTGGCATGCCGGGGCGCGACAGGCAATCCGCCTGGAAAGGAATGACGACATGGAACAACGCAAGCTTGCCGCCGGGTTCGAGGTTTCGGCGCTTGGTCTTGGCTGCATGGGGATGAGCGAATTTTACGGCCCGCGCGACGATGCCGGCTCGATGGCGGTGCTGCATGAGGCGGTGGCGCGCGGCATCGACTTTCTCGACACCGCCGACATCTATGGCCCCCATCACAACGAGGAATTGCTGGGCCGGTTTCTGGCCGAAAGCGGTGCCCGGGTAAAGATCGCCACCAAATGCGGGATCGTGCGCAAGCCGGGCGAATATGCGCGGCGCATCGACAACAGCCCCGCCCATATCCGCGCCGCCTGCGAAGCCTCGCTGCGCCGTCTGGGGGTGGAACGGATCGATCTTTACTATATTCACCGCGTCAATCCCGCCCAACCGATCGAAGAGACCATGGCGGCGCTCGCGCAACTGGTCGCCGAGGGTAAGATCGACCGTGTCGGCCTGTGCGAAGTCAGCGCGCCCACCCTGCGCCGCGCCCATGCGGTGCATCCGGTCACGGCGGTCCAGACCGAATATTCGCTGTGGTCGCGGGGCGCCGAGACCGAAATCCTGCCCGCCTGCCGCGATCTGGGCGTGGGGTTCGTCGCATATTCGCCGCTGGGCCGGGGGTTTTTGACCGGGCGCTTTCAGGACGCGGCCGAACTTGCGGCGGATGATTTCCGCAACATGCTGCCGCGCTTTCAGGACGCGGCGCTGCTGGCCAATCG
Organism: Paracoccus mangrovi; assembly: GCF_042648425.1. Lineage (NCBI taxonomy): Bacteria > Pseudomonadati > Pseudomonadota > Alphaproteobacteria > Rhodobacterales > Paracoccaceae > Paracoccus > Paracoccus mangrovi. The sequence continues at coordinate 57,679 of NZ_JBHRXJ010000014.1, forward strand.
GCGCATCGTCGATGTCGTCCAAGACCTTGCGGCGGCGCGCGGCGCGACGCCCGCCCAATATGCACTGGCTTGGCTTTTGGCGCAGGGGCCGGACATCGTCCCGATCCCGGGGACCAAACGGCTGTCCTATCTGGCCGAGAATCTTGCCGCGGCCGAGCTGCGCCTGACACCGGATGAGCTGCGCCAGCTTGAGCGCGCGCTGGCCGCCCTGCCGGTTGTCGGCGCGCGCTATACCGAAGAGGGGATGAAGGGCGTGGGCGTCTGATCCGCGCGGCGGATCCGAAATGCAAAACGGGACAAGGTCTGCCCCTGTCCCGTTTCCAATGCCTCAGCGCGCGGCACCGGTCATTCCCACTCGATCGTGCCCGGCGGCTTTGAGGTGATGTCATAGGTTACGCGATTGATGCCCTTGACCTCATTGATGATCCGGGTCGCGGTCTCGCCCAGAAATTCGTGGGTAAAGGGATAGTAATCCGCCGTCATCCCGTCGACCGAGGTTACGGCGCGCAGTGCGCAGGCATAGTCATAGGTGCGCCCGTCGCCCATCACGCCCACGGTCTTGACCGGCAGGATCGCGACGAAGGCCTGCCAGATCTCGTCGTAAAGACCGTGTTTGCGGATCTGGTCGATATAGACGGCATCGGCGCGGCGCAGAATCTCCAGCTTTTCGCGGGTGATCTCGCCCGGGCAGCGGATGGCAAGGCCGGGGCCGGGAAAGGGGTGACGCCCGATGAATTTCTCGGGCAGGCCCAGCTCGCGGCCAAGGGCGCGGACCTCGTCCTTGAAAAGCTCGCGCAGCGGCTCGACCAGCTTCAGCCCCATCTTTTCGGGCAGGCCGCCGACATTGTGGTGCGACTTGATCGTGACCGAGGGGCCGCCGCTGAACGAGACGCTTTCGATCACGTCGGGGTAAAGCGTGCCCTGGGCCAGAAACTCGGCGCCCTCGATCTGGTTGGCGTATTTCTGGAACACGTCGATGAACAGCCGACCGATGGTCTTGCGCTTGACCTCGGGGTCGCTGACCCCCTCCAGCGCGCCGATGAACAGATCGGCCTCGTCGGCATGGATCAGCGGGATGTTATAATTGTCGCGGAACATGGTCACGACTTCCTCGGCCTCGTTCTGCCGCAGAAGGCCGTGATCGACGAAAACACAGGTCAGCTGATCGCCGATCGCCTCATGGATCAGCACCGCCGCGACCGAGCTGTCGACGCCGCCGGACAGGCCGCAGATCACGCGCTTGTTGCCGACCTGTTCGCGGATCTTGCGGATCGCCTCGTCGCGATAGCTGGCCATGGTCCAGTCGCCGGTAAAGCCCGCCAGCTTCACGAAATTCTCGTAAAGCTTCGCGCCGCGCGGGGTGTGATGCACCTCGGGATGGAACTGCACGGCATAGAAATTGCGCGAAGGATCGGCGGTGATCGCAAAAGGCGCCCCGGGCGAGGTGCCATAGACCTCAAAGCCCGGCGCGATGCGGCTGACATGATCGCCATGGCTCATCCAGACCTGTTCGCGCCCCTCGTCGAACCACCCCTCCAAAAGCGGGAGTGCGGCATCCGAGGGGGTGACGAACGCCCGACCGAATTCGGCGGTGCCGTGACCGCTTTCCACAAGCCCGCCCAATTCCTGCATCATCACCTGCTGACCATAGCAGATGCCCAGAATCGGCACCCCCATGGCAAAGGCCAGGGCTGGGGGCCGGGGGGATCCGGGGCGCGTCACGCTGTCGGGACCGCCCGAGAAAATGATGGCTTGGGGCGCGAAATCCCTCAGGAACGCATCGGTGACGTTCTGATAGGGATGAATTTCGCAATAGACGTTCAGCTCACGCAGGCGGCGCGCGATCAGCTGCGTCACCTGAGAGCCGAAGTCGATGATAAGAAGGCGCTGATGCTGGGTCATGTGCAGCCTTTAAGCCGCACCATGCCCCTTCGCAAGGGGCTAGCGGATGCCGCGCGACCCGCCCGCCCGCCGGGTCGCGCCGGGCGGGACAGGCTTTTTCTTCTTCATTCAAATATCCATGCGACCGCGCCAATGGCGGGGTCAGCGCCAGATATAGGCAAGCCGCTCGACCGGATCGGGATCGGACCAGATTTCGGACCCCAAAGCGATGAAATCGGCGACCGGGGCCAGATGCCCGATCAGCGTCGGCGTCAGCGCGCCTTCGGCGACGACGGGAACCTCGATCATCTCGGACCACCACTGAAACAGCTCAAGCCCGGCCACGGCGCCATGGCCCAGGGCGGTCTCGCCGCAGGGGCCGAAACTCACATAATCCGCCCCGGCCTCGGCCGCGTTGATCCCGTCATGGCGCGAGGCGCCGCAAAAGGCGCCGACAATGGCGTCGTTGCCCAGCTCCTTGCGGGCATAGCGCACGCTGCGGGCGCCGTCCTTCAGATGCACCCCGTCGAGCCCATGGCGCAGCGCCAGCTGGACGTGATCGTCGATGACCACGGCCACGTCGCGGGCATGGGCGATCTCGCGCGCCAGATCGGCGATGCGGCCCAGTTCATCCTCGGAGCCGGCGCCGGGAATGCGCAGGCAAGCGACCGGAAAGCGGTCCATCACCTCGGCCAGAAGCGGTCCCACCGTCGAGGCCGCGGCCCCGACCGGGGTGATCAGATAGAGTTGCGGCGAATTGGGCTGGTCTGTCATGGGGCTGTCATCCTTGTCCTGGACCAGCAGATAGCGCAGCGCCGTCCGCCTTGCCAGTAGGTCGCGCGAAGGATATGGCCGCGCGCATGGAACCTGCAATCATTCTGACACGCCCGCAGATGGGCGAGAATATCGGCGCGGCCGCCCGCGCCATGCTGAATTTCGGCCTGACCGACATGCGCATCGTCGCGCCGCGCGACGGCTGGCCCAATCCGCGCGCCATCGCGATGGCTTCGGGGGCGGCGGGGCAGGTGCTGGACCGCGCCCGCATCTATCCGACCCTGGCCGAGGCGATGGCCGATATCGACTATGCCTATGCCACGACCGCGCGCGGGCGCGAGCTGACCAAGCCGGTGCTGACGCCAGCCACGGCCATGGCCGACGGACGCGCGCGCACGGGGCAGGGCGCGCGCATCGCCGTCATCTTCGGCCCCGAACGCGCCGGGCTGGAAAACGACGATGTGGCGCGGGCCAACGCCATCATCACCGTGCCGGTGAACCCGGATTTTCCCTCGCTCAATCTGGCGCAGGCCGTGCTTTTGACCGGCTATGAATGGGCGCGCGAAACGCTTCCGCCCGAGCCCGCCCCGCATGGCCGCCGCCCCGATGGCGAGGCCCCGGCCACCCGCATCGAAATCGAGAAACTCGCCGATCACTGGGAGGAACGGCTGGGCGATGCGGGCTTTTTCTTTCCGCCCGAAAAGGCCCCGGCGATGAAGCTTACCCTGCGCAACCTGTGGTCGCGTCTGCCGCTGACCCGGGCCGATACCCGCATTTTCCACGGCATGCTGCGTCAGCTGATCCGCCGGGACTAGCCCGGACGAGCCGGGATCAGGCGCATAGATTGATTTTCGGGCGCATGCAGGTCAAGGTCGCGCCTGATTGCAAAGGAAACCGACATGGCAAGACGCCCCGTCTTTCAGGAAGTCACCGACACAGGCCCGCGCCCAGCACAACCGCAAGGCGGCATGATCGACGCCGGACACAAGGGCGCGCGCGGCGCGATCCGGCTTTGGCTGATCGTGCTTTTCGTGCTGGTCGTGGCGATGATCGCGCTTGGCGGGGCCACGCGGCTGACCGGCTCGGGCCTGTCGATCACGGAATGGAAGCCGGTGACCGGGGCGATCCCGCCGATGGATGCCGCCGGCTGGCAGGCCGAATTCGACAAATACAAGCTGATCCCGCAATTTCAGCTGGTGAACCCGGACATGGATCTTGCCGGGTTCAAACAGATCTATTGGTGGGAATGGTCGCATCGGCTCTTGGGGCGGCTGGTCGGGCTGATCTGGGCGGCGGGATTCGTCTTTTTCTGGGCGACGAAACGCATCCCCACCGGCTGGGTGCCGCGGCTTCTGGGTCTTGGGGTGCTGGGCGGCGCGCAGGGCGCGATCGGCTGGTGGATGGTCCATTCGGGGCTTTCGGGCGACATGGTGCGTGTCGCATCCTATCGGCTGGCCACGCATCTGGGGCTGGCCTTTGCCATTCTTGGCCTGATCGCGTGGTATGTGCTGGCGCTTTCGCGCTCCGAGGCCGACCTGATGCGCGCCCGCCGCGCCGGCGAGGCAAAGCTATTCTCGATGACGACGGGGCTGATGCATCTGGCCTTTTTGCAGATCCTGATCGGCGCGCTGGTCGCCGGGATCGATGCGGGGCGGCAATATACCGGCTGGCCGACCATGGGCGGCGAATGGGTGCCGGCGGCGATCTGGGACGCGGCGCTGGGATGGCGCAATTTCTTTGAAAACCCGGCGCTGGTGCAGTTCATCCATCGCGCCGTGGGCTATCTGCTGGCGGTCTTTGCCGTGATCGTGTTTTTGCGCGGGCGCCGTTCACCGCATCCGGTGACACGCGGCGCGTTTGGCGCGATGATGGCGGCGGTTGCGGTTCAGATCGCGCTGGGGATCATGAACGTCATCCATGCCTCGCCCCTGCCTCTGGCGCTGGCCCATCAGCTGGGGGCGGTGCTTTTGTTCACGCTGATCCTGCGGGCGCGCCACAATGCGCGCTATCCTTATGAAACCTCGGTCCGGGGGACTGTCCGATGAGCGCTTTCGACGAGCTTTTTGCCTTTCAACGCCAGACCGAGGCCCTGTCTTCGGTTTCAGAGCGCCTGGGCTGGGACCAGGAAACGGTGATGCCGCGCGGCGCGACCGAACAGCGGGCCGAGGAAATGGCGGCGATGGAATCGGTGCTGCATGAACGCCGTACCGACCCGCGCATCGGTGAATGGCTGGATCAGGCCGTGCCCGAGGATGCCGAGGATGCGCGCATTCTGGAACTGATCGCCCGCGATCACCAGCGCGCGACCCGCGTCCCCGCGCGCCTTGCCACAGAGCTTGCACGCCAGACCTCGCTTGCCCAGGGCATTTGGGCCGAGGCCCGCGCCAAGGACGCGCCCGCAGATTTCCTGCCGGTGCTGAACGACATCCTGATGCTGAAACGCGAAGAGGCGGCGGCGCTGGCCGATGGCGGCGATCTTTACGACGCGCTGCTCGACGATTACGAGCCGGGCGCGACGCAGGCCCAGATCGCGGCGCTTTTTGACGCCATGCGCCCGCGTCTGGTGGCGCTGCGCGAAAACGTCCTGGGCGCCGAGTTCCAGCCCGCGCCGCTGAGCGGTCATTTCCCGCAGGAAACCCAGCTGCGGCTGGCGCGTGCCTGCGCCACGGCCTACGGCTATGACTGGACGCGGGGGCGGATGGATCTGGCCGTGCATCCCTTCAGCTCGGGGCGCTGGCAGGACAGCCGCATCACCACGCGCGTGGTCGAGACCGATCCCTTCAACTGCATCTATTCGACCATCCACGAGGTCGGCCATTCCAGCTATGAGCTGGGGATCGACAGCGATTATGCCTTTACGCCGCTGGGGCGCGGGGTCTCGATGGGCGCGCATGAAAGCCAGAGCCGCATCTATGAGAACCAGATCGGCCGCGGCCGCGCCTTTACCGGCTGGCTCTATCGGCGCATGGCCGATGCCTTTGGCGGGCTGTCGGTGGCGGATGCGGATGCCTTTTACGCCACCGCGAACCGGGTCACACCCGGCTATATCCGCACCGAGGCCGACGAGGTGCAATACAACCTGCATGTCATGTTGCGATTCGATCTGGAACGCGACCTGATCGCCGGCAGGCTGGATACCGACGACCTGATCGAGGCGTGGAACGCCCGTTTCCTGAAGGATTTCGGCATTGCGGTGGATCGCCCGGCCAATGGCGTCTTGCAGGATGTGCATTGGGCGGTGGGCCTGTTCGGCTATTTCCCGACCTATGCCCTGGGGAATGTCTATGCCGGCTGTCTGAACGCGGCGCTGCGCGAGGCAGTGCCGGATCTGGACCGGTTCCTGGAACAGGGCGATGCCACCCCGGCCGTCGAGTGGCTGCGCGAGAACATGCAACGCCACGGCGGCCTTTATCCGCCCCGCAAGCTGATCGAACAGGCCACCGGCGCCCCGATCAGCGAGCTGCCGCTGCTGGATTACCTCGACGACAAATTCGCGACGATCTATCGGTTCTGAGAGAGCTGCGAAAAGTGGCGGAAAGCCAGATAGGGAAAGCCCCGGCGCCATGGCGATCGGGGCTTTTTCGCGCCGCCAGTGCGGGCTTGGCGTGTGGGCATATGCTGTTTGGTGATTGTCATGCGGGTGAGGCGGGGGCGAGATTCTCCGCGCAGTCAACTGGTTGGGTTGAGGTCTGGGTCGCGGAAAACCTATTCCAGCCGATCTCCTGCCCTGTTCAACTGTGGAGCTGTCGGTTTGAGACCGTTTTTCTGCATTTCGCTGTAAAGGGTGGCCTGCTTGGAACAGAATCTAGGCAGGGACCATCGTCGTCATCGCCCCGCCCCCTTGTGTCGCTCCTCTGCACGGTGGCGCATTGCTTGAACGGGGGCGAAATAACCGAATGGAAATGGCTTCCGTCGAAAGATCAGGGCGGAGCATGATTCGTAAGATCTGCGCGCATCCTGGCTGCGGTCGCGAACTCTGGTTGGAAAATCGGATCGGCCTCTGCCGCCGACACTGGCATCAAACCGGATGCCGCTGCCGGAATTGTATTGGCAAGACCAAAACCCAATGGCGGATCAGGACGCGCGAAGAGCTGGTGGCCGATGGGCTGCTATTTGAAAAGCCGCTGTTCCCGCTGTCGCTCTGATCGGGGAAAGCCACCGACATCTCTGCCGCCGGCATGCGTTCGCGCACTGCCGGCGTTCTTTATGGTCATGTTGCCACGGTCACGAGACGGCCCGAAACGTGAACGGCCTTGCCGCATCCGACGCGCGTTCGATCCGGACGCTCGGAAGGACCACCTTAGGTGGTCTGGTAAGTAGCTGAAATCTCTTTGATTTCGGCTCCGGCGGTAGGGATCGGAGTGAGAGTAAGGCTAACCCACTGATTTATCGATGGATAAGAGCCTCTTGCGAAATCAGCTCAAAAGGTCTTGTCACCATGAACATGCAGCACCTGGTTTGAACTTTCAAGGGCTGTTCACGGGACGGCGTCTCAGCGCTGCTGTCGCGTGATATGATCGGTCCTCGGCTATCCGGGATCGGCAGCCAGCAAGACCCTGACCGTCTCGGCACGTGCCATGGCGTCCTGCGAAATCGCGTCCATCACAAAATCCGGCACCTGATCCTGCACCGCCTCGCGCGCCCGGGCGAGGGCAGGGCCGAGGCGATCCACTAATTCCGCAAGCAGAACCAACGCACGACCCTTAGGCAGACCGCTGGCGCGCGCCTCATTCTCGAAATGGCGCGGGACGATATCGTCGATGCGGTAATGACCATCCACAGACATCGCCATGCGATAGCGCTTGCGCTGCAGCCGCCCCGCCTGCACGACAGGGGCAATGCTCAGGACATCATATAGCGGTGCCAGGAGGAAACACCCTCGGCGACCAAGATGCAGGCTGAAGTTCTTGGCATGTCCATCAGAGGCTCCGATCAGGTAGAAGAACATCTGCGCGCGCAGAAATGCCTCGCGATCAAGGATCGGCTCGTCGGATTCGCGCAGCAACTCCATGATTTGGCGAATGCCCGGACCACCCGAGCGTTGATATTTCTGCGTCGATGGATGGCCGAGTGCCTGACAAAGATCCTCTTGCGGCAGTCGCGTCAGCACCGCGCCATTCCAGCGCCGGTCAAAGCGTTCGACCGCCAGAGCGCTGATGCCGGGCAGGGTAATCCGTTCGACCGAGGCCGCAGGCAGACCAATCTCTTGGGCAAGGGTCATGCAAAACAGTTCGTTTTCAACACTGTCACTGAGGTCGATCTGGTCCGGCCCCGGAAGAGTGCCCATCGGTGTCTTGAAGATGTGACTGGTGGGCGTGATCCCGCGCGGCTTTGTACAGCGGTCGCCAATCCTGAGGTAAGCGGTCTTTTCCTGCGCGCCGGCAATCGAGATCCTGAAATCGTCGTCAGGCCCTTGCGCCAGAGGGGCCATGGCCAGCCCCCGCAGATCGGCCGCCATTTCGGCTGCGCTGATCACACGGTAGGCCATGTCTTGCGCTTCGGGTATCTCGCCCTGCGGCAAGAACTGCAGCGCACCCACGCAGTCGCGGCCCAGCACCGAAAGCAGCGAAAACACGTCCTTGTCTGGCGCCGCGACTCTTTCGGTGATCTTCGCGCGCAATTCGCCCTCGGCATCTGGCAACAGGTTGTCGAAGGCGGCAAGCACCAGATCACCCCGCTGCGCGCCCTGCACCAAAGGCAGGACGCTGGCGACCGGAAAGGCATCTTCGCTTGCCAGCCACGCCGGGGAATAGCTGAAGCCGATCCCGCCATCCGCTGCCTTGACCAGCGTGCCGACAAGGATGTGCCCATGCCAGACACCGGTCCTGGCCTGCCTTGCGCCTTGCCGGACGCGCTGCCTACGTGCCATGCCCGGCCGTATCCGTTTGTGCTGCGCGGCTGGTCATGCTCAATTCGCCGCCGAGGGGTTCAAGCAACCGCAGATAGACATCAAGGCTGACCGAGACGACACCGGTTTCAATGTCGGAAATCGTTGATTGTGCCGTTCCTGTCGCCTTGGCGAGTTGTTTTTGCGTGAGGTCGCAGGCCTTGCGGCGCGCACGCAGAGCGGCACCTGCCTGCCGCAGGCTGCGGATGCTGGTTGGGGGCAAACTGTCCATGTGGATGTATATAGCTCATGCGCGATACAATTGAAATATCCCTTGCAAGCTATCTTTAGTTAATATCGCTCACTAGATATATGGGTGAAGGGTGTAATTTCTATGCTTTTGGGTGGTGATCTGTGACGTCAACCGTGCAGCGGACGCTGGCTTATTCTACCGTCAAGGGCAGCGAGATCAGCCGCGTCACCTCGCCTGACGTGATCGCCACCGACCCCGCCGTTGTGGCTGCGCAGACCGAGGCGGTGCTGTAAATCATCATGATCGCTGCCGGGATCCCGCCGCTTGGCACAAGCTGGGACGTAGAGAAAAAGCAGTTGCCGCCTCTCTGGCCGGTGATGGCTAGCTGCGATTTTTTAAACTGCGGCACCGCCAAACGCGTGGAGAACCGCGTGCGGTTGCTGCCATATCCGCTCTATCCTTGATAGCGACTATAGCTCTCAAAAGACCGGAACAAAATCGGTGCAGGTCCAGTCGACGTCTCTGGCGGGCGAGTAAGAAGCCCAGTCAGCTGCGGACCTTGCGAGTGTTGTCGCAAAACCTTAATATCCAAGGGTGACAGTCCTTAGAGTGGAAAGCAGACAGATGCCGCCGGGCCGGACTTGTCGAACTTACTCATGTTCTTGGATGCGACCGCAGGTTCAGTTAGCGCCTCCCCCAGACAGGTATGGGAAGCCCGATCCAAACGGGTGACCCTGCAGAAGCCCGCTCCCAGCACTCTCGGCGTCGAATTGCTTGAAGTAGTCCGGTTGGGTAATCGCCGGCGCTCCGCCGGCGCCTGGGACGAATCCACCGCCACTGAAGCTTTGGAACTCTGGCGCTCCAGATCCGGCAACATCTCCAAGGCTAACAGGTCCCTTGCCCGGGTCGGCGGTGTCGAGCGGATCACAGAGAGGATCGGTTTCGGGGCACAGCAGTATTTGCAAGGGGGTCGGCACCGGCCCATCAACTTCTTGGGCGGCTGCCATCGGGGCGAAAGCCGCCAGAATGGCGGAGATGATCATCTGATGGGTGCTAGGCATTCGTCCCAACTCATGTAAATAGGGGTGACGGAGTCGAACCCGATCGTGATGGCCCGGTTGAAACCCTTGAAGAATGACAGAGAATTGTTCGACTCAATTCTGGCCGCAGCTCCGGCCCGGGTCACGGACCTGTCGTCGCCCAGATCCGCCAGCGATCCGGCGGGATCGGCCTTTCCGGGGGATTGGACCTGGTTTCCGGCCGCATCGACGGTCGATATCGGCGCGCTGACCGTCGGCATTTTCGGCGTCAATCCATAACCCGCTCCGGCTCCCGTTCCGTTGTTGCGGCTGTAACTGAACATGATCTGGTCGGTGAGGAAGACCCGTGTCACCAGTTCGAGGTGACAGCCATACAGTTTCATCCGCTCGCCATCAAATTCGGGATCCTTATCGGCCTTGGTATTGGCTTCTTGGGCGACTGACGGGATGCATGTTGCGTTGACCTGCCTCAGTGCGCTTTCCAGCAGCAAATGGACGGTCTTCATGTGTGGACATGATTCATTCAGAAACTGGTTTTTGAACGATGTATCGACGGTTGCGGCGCCCTGCGGAAAGCCGTGGGCACGGACATTCGGGAATTCGATGCTGACCTCGTTGACCTGGCTGTCCGACAAAAAGACCGAGCCTTCTCGGGCGTTGCCGCCGAAGGCGGCCGCGCCGGCTGAGCTGCCCCTGATGGTAGGGAAGCTCACGATGGGCAGGTTCTCCAGCCACTGGTTGACATGTGGCTCCGGCGACTTCTCCTTTACGACTTCCTTGCCAGGATCTTGAGCGACTTCCCTGCCGGGCTCCTTCTCGCGCGGGAGAGAGACATTGTTGCTTCTGGCCCTGAAAGAAGCGGCATAGGTGTCCGCCTGCTCGACAAACCCCTTCATGTTGCCGATCCAGATCCTCGATATGGCCTCGTGTTTTTCGTTGAACGCGGTGAAAAAGAGATCTCCGACACGGAAATCTTCACGCGGCGGGTATACCGGCGACATACCGAATTTCCTGATCATGTCGTGGTATTGCTTCTCCATATCCCCAACGGCGAGGTCCTGCTGGCGGTATCGGTGGGACACGAACACGATCGCCCACGCGGCGAGCGCGACTAGGGCGACGCCCCCCAGGATGCGGGTCCCTTTCGTGAGCCGGTCCCTCACGCTCACAGGTGTCCTAGGCGACGGGGGTGGACTTGGCGTCCCGCCTCCAACATTTCCGTCGTCATTCGGTGGTGACGCCGCCTTGTCCTCTTGTGCCATTGCCCCTCCTCCCACGATGCCAGCCGCTTCATGCGTCATGCAGTCCGGGTATGGCGCGTATTGACCCATCCGGTCCTGGTCGCGGACATGTCGTCCTTCAGGACATTCACCAGCACCCAGATGCCCCTGAACTCCAGCGGCTCCAGCGTCGTGCCGTCGGCCAAGGCGACGTCGGTCGCGAATTCCACGCCGGGTCCGGCCCGCAGGTTGAGAGTGTCCCCTGGCGTCCAGGTAATCAGTAGGCCGGATCCGTTATCGGAATCGTCGCCTGTGGCGAGATCGCGGAAGCGGGCCATGTCGAAGGCAGGCCCTGGATCCCATTTCCTGCCGACGGATATGTCGTCATGGCCGACAAGCTCCTGAATGCCATATCTGTCCGCGATCGTCCGCACCACTTCGGCTGCGACCCGGATCTGGATCGCGGGATAGGGCTCCCACCCGAGATTCCCTTGGAAGTTATCAGGATTACCGTTCCTGTGCGCAGCCAGAACGGCGTTCGGAACGACCCTGCCGGTCCAACTGACCCAAGCATTCCCCTGCTCCTTGAGATAACCCCAATTGGCCAACTCTACGCCGAAAGACCAGGTATTGAGGCCTGTCCCGCCACGCCAGAACGACCTGCCGGCATGATGCGCCACGGTATCGAAATCGACGCACTGGATCAGCTCGCCATCCCGACCGACAACGACATGAGCCGATGTCCTTTCGGTGTTCGTGGGATCACTGAACTAGTTGGCACTCGAGGCAGCCGAGGCTCCGTAGGTGAAATGGATTACGGTAATGCCGGGCTTTTTTGGAAGCTTTCCGCCCGTATAAGGGGACATGATTCTCTTCACGAGCTTTCCGTCCTGGAGCAGCCGATGCTTTTCGTCGATCGTCAACGACATGTAAACCTCCTGGAAAATCGATAAACGCTTAGAAATGGGGTAGGCACATTCGTTAAGGACAAGGTATCACTAAAAATGTAAACTGCGAGCGTTTTATGCCGGCACGCTCTTTGCGCCTGAACCTGCCGTGGCCTTCAGCCCACTCCCTCCATTTGCCGGACCGAACAAGTTCGAGACGCAAAAAAAATAAGTCGATTGGGCCAATCTCAGGACATAGCAGTCAATAAGGAAAACGCTTGCCTGCGTATAATGAATCCATTTCAAGCATGTCGGTTTATAGCGCCCTGAAACAATTCTCTCCGCCCTTGGGCGGGCGGTCCACGCCGGGCGGCGCCCTAGGGTCAGGACCCATTGATTTGCTTGAGGCTGCCCGGCCTGCGTGATTCAAGCTCCCGAACTTACGGGGGTGATGATGAGCAACCTTTTCTGGCTGACCGACGAGCAGACGGAGCGGTTGAAGCCGTTCTTTCCGAAGAGCCATGGCAGGCCGCGGGTCGATGATCGGCGCGTGTTGAGCGGAATAATCTTCATCAATCGCAACGGGTTGCGCTGGTGCGATGCGCCGCGGGAGTATGGCCCGCCAAAGACCCTCTACAATCGCTGGAAGCGGTGGGGCGACATGGGGGTCTTCGCCCGGATGATGGAGGGGCTGGCCTCCGAAGGCGGCGAGGAGAAGGTCGTCATGATCGATGCGACCTACCTCAAGGCGCACCGCACGGCCTCAAGCCTGCGGGCGAAAAAGGGGGGGGGCGACGATCAACGCGGGCGTCTGATCGGGCGCACAAAGGGCGGGCTGAACACGAAACTGCATGCCGTCACGGACGCGAGGGGGCGCCCGCTGCGGTTCTTCATGACGGCAGGCCAGGTCAGCGACTACACCGGCGCGGCGGCTCTGCTGGGCAGTTTACCGGCCGCAGAATGGCTGATCGCCGATCGGGGCTACGATGCCGACTGGTTCAGGGATGCGTTGAAAGACAAAGGGATACGCCCCTGCATCCCCGGTCGGAAGTCCCGCGGAAAGGCCGTCCGCTACGACAGGCGCCGCTACAAGCGCCGCAACCGCATCGAGATCATGTTCGGCAGGTTGAAGGACTGGCGCCGCATCGCCACCCGCTATGACAGATGTGCGAAGACCTTCCTCTCTGCCGTCGTCTTGGCTGCAACCGTCCTCTTCTGGCTTTGAAGATCAATGAGTCTGGAGCCTAGCAACTGTGTTCACCTATCGGGATGGGGTTGGCGGGATGTCACGACGAGGTTCTGCAAGGTCTGTGAAAACTTCGCCTGATCGTTTCTCTGCCTCAACGAGTGCCTCACATGCCTCAACAATCTGAATTCGAAAGCAAATTCGCCAGCATTGAGGGTCAATTGCGGCTGATTACATTGCGCAACAGCCAGAACGCCGCTGTCACCGAGACGATCAGCGCCCCAGCGGATCGCCCGGATATAGCTGTCGTAAAGCGCGTTCTTGTTGGTGGCGGTTGTCGGCCCAAGCCATCCGGGCTCCGGCTGCGGCGGTCCAAAGGCTGAGATGCATGTCAGAGCGCTGCATTCTCGCGATGGCCGTGAGCTGGCGCGGAGACATGCGGATGGCGGTCTCGTAGCCGTAGCCGGCGCGGACAGCGATATCGACCGCCCGCGCCAGAAACCCGCTCAGGCTTTGAGCCTTACCTTGTCGCCGTCGAACGTCATGTCCTTCGCCCTGATCGCCGTCTCGGGTGTCGATGCGGCTTGTTCCGCTTCCGCTCCGAACAGATCCTCGACGGCGTCCAGAAAAGCCGCCGCTCCCCCTGGCATACTGATATCGATGATGGCCGACACGATCCGGAGCTGGTCCGTCGCGGTGAAAGCCTGCGCCATGCACAGTGAACCGGGGCCTTTTCGTTTGGCATGGAGGGGCGGATCTTTTCGGGCTAGTAGGGCGTGCGATTGATCCGGGCCTGGTCTGGGCAGGTCAGAAGTGGCCGAGTGATAAAAGTTGGCGCGGGTCCGGGCAAAAGCATCACTGGCCATTTCCCCTTTACCTAGGCTCAGGACTTCGGTAACGGGGTCGTCCCAGTCAAGCGGTTTTGCGCATACGGGATGTGCCGCCGGGGCGCGCGGCCTTGTGCTTTGACAAAGTGGTTTGCTTCCCTGTTCGGCGGCCTTTGCCTGAGATCGACCCGGGTGCATGCTTCGGTCCGTGGTCAGCGCTGTGGCTGCCAACATGATGCTGGTTCAATGCAATTCCGATGTGCCCATCTCATTGGCGTGCTCGATAGGATCGGCATCAGTCCTGAGCACGGCATCACCGGAACCGCGTCCCGTGGGGACGTCAAAGGCCCGCGATCAGTCGGGCAGCAGTCTGGAATCTGTGTCTTCAGCCGGCATGAAGCACGGGAATGTCAAAACGGAAGTCGGTGTCATCCTTCCACATCCGGTGCAGGATCACGGCGATGCGGCGGGCCAGCCCAACCATCGCGCGCTTGGCATCACGACGGCGCGCGAGTTTTGATGGTGCGATCCTTTCTCAGGAATGGAAGGAAGCATTATGGGCCAGGTTCGTCACGGAAGCGCCACGACCACGCACGCCGTCAGAGCTGCAATACAACGATCGCAAGCTTCGCTCGCGACGTTGAGCCGGGATCTTGGGATCAACCCGAAGACCGTTGCTAAATGGCGCAAGCGTCAGACGGTCGAGGACCTCAAGACCGGGCCGAGAGAACCGCGCTCGACGATCTTGACCGAGGCCGAAGAGGCGACCATCGTCGCTTTCCGGCGGCACACGCTGCTGCCGCTGGACGACTGCCTCTATGCCCTGCAGCCATCCATCCCGCACCTGACACGCTCAGCGCTCCATCGGTGTCTGCAGCGCCACGGCATTTCTCGGCTGCCTGACGTGGAGGGCGACAAGCCGAAGCGCCAGAAGTTCAAGCGCTACCCCATCGGCTTCTTTCACATCGACATCGCCGAGGTGCAGACTGCTGAGGGCAAGCTGTTTCTGTTCGTCGGCATTGACCGCACGAGCAAATTTGCCGTGACCCAGCTCGTCGACAAGGCAGACAGGAAGACGGCCTGGGAGTTCCTGCAGCACATGCTCGAAGCAGTGCCCTATCAGGTCCACACCATTCTCACCGACAACGGCATTCAGTTCGCCGAGCAGCCTCGGAACCGCAACACCGTTTATTCTCGGCCCATGCGTTTCGACATGATCTGTGAGGCCAACGGGATCGAACATCGCCTCACAAAGCCCAACCACCCGTGGACCAACGGCCAGGTCGAGCGAATGAACCGCACGATCAAGGACGCGACCGTCAAACGCTTCCATTACGACGATCACGACCAGCTCCGCACCCACCTGTCAGACTTCATGGCAGCCTACAACTTCGCCCGCCGGCTCAAGACCCTCGGCGGGCTCACACCGTATGAATACATCTGCAAGATCTGGACATCCGAGCCAGACAGATTCATCCTAAATCCGATCCACCAGATGCCGGGACTGAACACCTAGGCGGCAAGGGAAACTGAAGTCATGGCCGCGCAACTAACTGAAATCAGCCTCCGGCAAACCCGGTGCGGTTGAGATCGCCATTATGTGCATATTGCATCAGAAAATCGGCTCTATACCCGTTGCCCAATCGGAAACGATGGGTAAAGCTCATGAAAGGAAGCTAGTCTGTATTGGATAAGGTTGAGAGAACATCAGGCTGATGTCCTAGCAACATTTCGAGTGACATTAAGGTCGTGAGCGTATGATTGTACCAATTAATGATGATCCGTGGGCTGTGCCGGAACGTTCGAACGGCCCATCGAAGGATGCACTTGCGGCCTTGCCGTTTATGCAGATAGAGGAGTTGGGAAGTGTCGCGCCATTAGATGCGCAAATTTGTGTTACTTCAAAATTATCCGTCCCGCCGTTTCTTCGTCCTGCCATTTTTGGGCAAGTGGATGCCGATAAAAATTTGGCGACTTACGCTATTCTCGATGCAGCTCGCATCCCCAATTTGCCGGAAATTTTGGCGCAGGGCACGGCCCGCCATGAGTGCTTATTCAAGGGGGCTGCTTATGATGACTGGGGGCACGTGGCCCCTTGGTTGGTTGCCCTTGATGAAAGCGATGTGCTTACGCGCCGCTTATTTACGCGCGGGCAAGCCGCATGGCATCTTTGGGATAATCAGGCAGGTATCTTTCTTAGATCTGCATTGGATCTAATTTCTCTTCAGAGACATTTTAGAAAGTTCACACGAGCTGTAGATCGACAGGGACGATGGCACTATCTACGCTTCTATGATCCTGCTTATCTAACAGATTATGTTTCAAGTCTTGGGTCGGAGAAATTTCTTAGGTTCACGGCAGGAATAGACAGTATGATCGTTGCTCGGCCGGGGCGTTCGGCTGTTATTAGAATTTGTTCGAATGCTTAGTCATCATCGTCAAAAAACACTTCCGGAACAGGGAAGTAGGGACGAAATTGGTCTTCAAATTTTTGTTCCAGGACTGCCTGGGCTGTGGCGGTGCCTGTATTGGAGTGAATGAAGTCATGTATCATAGCTGCACTGGCCTGTAAGCGATTTATGTCGAAATCGCAGGCGATTTCTAACATGTAAACGTTTTCTAACGTCGTGGAATAACTCCGCCCCCCTGGATCTGGGCGGTTCATGTCGGGATAGCGACTCCAGAAAAATGCGACGTCCGGTTGGCCATCGGTAGTGAGCCCATGCCAAATACGAATCTTCTTGGTTTCGTTAGCGTTGCGAACGAACAGGATTGGTGAGAATGAATCTTGCGTCACTTTTTGCGCGGCGACGTAATCTGTGATCTTTTCGCCTGCCGATATCTGGAAAACTTCGTCCCAGAAGTTGATCAGTCGAAAGAATGAATGGTGATTGGTTGTCCAATCTATGAATGGGAAGCCTGGCTCTTGTTGATAGGATTTGAGGAGGGACTGAAGAGTTCCGTTCATTGCATCATCCCTTGAAGGCTTCGATTGTGCCAACGACGTTTATGTCATAGCGGAACTGTGTTGACGCTGCGTTTGATGTTTGGGTGCGGTGTTCACCTGGCGGTAGCCCGTGGGGAGGACGGCTGTTGATGAACTGTGCTGTTCTGGCGAAAACTCCCATGGATTCGATTGCTCGAAAGTCGCGGCGTCCAAGTTTATCCTTCAAAAGAGCATGCGTCCCGCTGAGCAGGATGATCCCCTCTCTTGTTGTAACGAAACGACCGTTAACGAAGTAAGGACCGAGCGTTAACGTCGAGCCGCCGCGCCCACCGACCAAAATTCCCTGAGCATGAATGGTGACCTGACACCAGACACAAGTGGCACAGTTTCTAACCGCTTGTGCATCGCGTTTTGATTGGTCACCGGCCCGTGTCAGGATTCCTTCGACTTCCGCTTCTTCGGCTGGCTTCTCGAGCCAGTCGTCGGCGATATTAATGGCAACCCCAACCGCTACGCCGGCCACCACAGCCGATCCCCAAAAGAGGACGCTGCCTAACGTAATTCCGCCACCGGCAGTGCCCGCTGCGGCCCCACCACCTCCGCCTCCACCAACGACGACGGGAATAAACCACCAAGGCATTAGGTTGCTCCGTTCGCGGCATCTTTGGCGATGCGATAGGCCAGGTTAATGCGGCAATCGATGTCGATCCGGTCGTTGTTCAGCCACTTCCAAGGTTCGGGAGATGACATGACCTCGGGCCCAAGCATGATATGAATGAGAGTGAGAAAGACGTAACTGCGATAGGTCGCATCTGGATAACGCCGTAAAAAAATCTCAGCCGCGTCATAGGATTGCGTTAACATGCCACGCGTTTGGGTTGGATCGACACCAGGTGGGAATCGCAGCTTGTCCTGCGCATGATTGATGACCGTCTCACGCAGGTTGCGTTTCTGAGCAGCGCCTAGCGCCTCGATTTCATTATCTTCAAGAACCCACATAGTTAAGCAATCTCACACCATAAAACTCGGATCAACACGAGGCCATTCATATGCTCCCTGCTGTTTACCAACATATTGGAACGTTGTGTAGCATTAGGGACCAAGATTTTCCGCCGTCAGGATCGAAACCCTTAGGCCCAATGGCTTTCCGGGGCGGCGATCATGCACCGCCTGTTCCACGGCATCGAGAACGAAGCCCGCACGCGCCGAGGTGCTGACTAGCCAGCCCACGATGCGTCCGGCACAACGCCCGGTCGATCCGGGTCTTGCCCGCATCCTGATGAAAATGAACAAAACGGCCACCGATGGGCAATCGAGGACAGTTTCGAGACCGCGAAGAACGAGCTTGGCCTCGATCACAACGAGACGCGCTCCTGGCACGGCTGGCAACCTGCCGTCTACTAAACCGGCAGCAGGTCAGGCTTGGCAAGCGGCGCGGAGACAGGCTAAACATTCTTACGCCCTTGATAATGAAAGGGCTTCGACAAGCCCGATCCCATGAGTAACTATGTGCGAATGGAAATTCGTCACGAACAAATTTTATCGCGGTGTTTGTCGATTGATCTCGAGGTCAATCCGGGTGAAGCGAAGGTTTTTGCGATAGCGGCGGTTCATCACGATGATCGTCCGGCGTTGAAATGTGCGGGGCGTCCGACGGAACAATTCCTCGACGCGCTTGAAGCGCAGATTGGCGATGTCGCGCACCCCATCGGGCATAATTTCCTGAGCCACGATCTGGAACATCTCGTTGCAGCAAGACCAAGGCTTGGGCGCATCATGACAGCCCCGATCGACACGCTATGGCTGAACCCGCTTGCATTTCCGCGCAACCCGTATCACCACCTGGTCAAACATTACCATGATGGCCGCCTTGCGACGGGACATGTGAACGATCCGGAACTGGATGCGCGTCTGGTGTTCGAGGTTCTGGCGAATCAGCTTGATGCCCTGGGTAAGCTCGGTTCGGACGCGCCGGACGCCTTGACTGCCTATCACTACCTCACCACCCGGATGGAGAATGCGGGCGGTTTTGATGCCGTTTTCGGCTATTTGCGCGGGAAAGACTCCCCGGGCTTTGATGAGGCGAGCGCCGCCGTCAGTCGCATGCTAGAGGGTCGGGCCTGCGAAAAACGTATCGAGCAGACGCTTGGCCGCCTGAGCAGCCCACGGAACGGCTGGCCCATGGCCTATGCGCTGTCCTGGATCACCGTTGCGGGGGGCGACTCCGTCATGCCGCCTTGGGTCCGTGCGCAGTTTCGCGAGGCATCGCTGATTGTCAGGCACCTGCGCGACACGTCCTGCAAAGATCCGGGTTGTGCCTGGTGCGCCGAGCAGAATGACCCCGTTCGTGCGCTGGAGAAATGGTTCGGTTTTCTCGCCTTCCGACCCCAGCCTGTCGATCCCGACGGCCGCCCCTTGCAGGAGCGTATCGTCGACGAGGCGATGTCCGGGAACAGCGTTCTTGGCATCCTGCCCACCGGGACCGGAAAATCGCTGTGTTATCAGGTTCCCGCGCTGTCGCGGTTCGACAAGATCGGAGCATTGACCGTCGTCATTTCTCCGCTGGTTGCGCTGATGGCGGATCAGGTTCAGGGGATGGAACGGTCAGGCATTTCCTGCTCGGTCACGATCAACGGCATGATGTCGATGCCGGAACGGCAAAGCGCCCTCGACAAGGTCCGGCTCGGCGATGCCGGGATTTTGATCATCTCGCCGGAACAGCTCCGCAGCACCTCGATCAGAAATGTGCTGGCGCAGCGTGAGGTAGGGCTGTGGGCGATCGACGAGGCGCATTGCGTATCGAAATGGGGGCATGATTTCCGGCCGGATTACAGATATCTGGGCCGCTTCATCAAGGAATTCTCCGGTGATCAGGCACCTGCGCCGGTCATCTGCCTGACGGCGACAGCCAAGCCCGAGGTGGTGGCGGATATCGTCGAGCATTTCCAGTCAAGGGCGGGGATTAAGCTTTTGCCCCTCGACGGCGGCGCTTCGCGGACAAACCTCGCCTTCGATGTCCGGCCCACGACCCGGAACAGCAAACTCACCGATGTGCTGTCCGTCATCGAGGAGTTCCTGCCCTCCGAGGGGCGGTCGGGTGCAGTTGTTTACTGTGCGTCCCGCAAGGAAACCGAGCGCGTGGCCGAGTTCCTGAAATCGCAGGGGCTTGATGCCGAACACTTCCACGCGGGCCTCGGTGCCGACGACAAGCAGGCGGTTCAGGAACGCTTCAGGGTCGGCGAGTTGCGGGTGATCGCTGCTACCAACGCCTTTGGCATGGGGATCGACAAGCCCGATATCCGACTGGTCGTCCATGCCGATATTCCCGGATCCCTCGAAAACTACCTGCAAGAGGCGGGGCGCGCGGGCCGCGACAGAGAGGACGCGCATTGCGTTCTGCTGTTCGCCGCCGATGACGTTGAGCGCCAGTTCCGGCTTTCGGCCAGTTCGCGGCTGGCCCGCCATGAGATCGGCGCCATCCTGAAGGCGCTGCGGCGGATCGACGAACGCACAAAGAAAACCGGCAAGGTCGTGGCCACCACCGGCGAAATCATGCGCTCGGAAAAGGATCAGGAATTCGAGCGCGACAGTGCGACCGATGATACGCGGGTCAAAACCGCCGTGTCCTGGCTTAAAGAGGCGCATCTGCTGTCGCGGGAAGAGAACCGCGTTCAGGTCTTCCCGTCTTCGCTGCGGGTCAGATCGGTTGATGAAGCGAAAGAGCGGCTTGCCAGCGCGGATCTGACGGCAGCTGCGCGCAAGCAACTTTTGGCGATTGTTGACCACCTTATCTCGGCCGCACCGGACGAAGGCGTCACCACGGACGAGCTGTGCGGTGTGGCGGGCTTGTCCCCCGGTGCCTTGCCCAAGGCTATGGTCACGCTGGAAAATCTCGGGATCGCGCGCAATGATGTGGCGATGACGGTCTTTGTCCATGTGGGCGTTCCCCGCGCCTCGGCGCAGCGTCTGACAGAGGCTTCCGCGCTTGAAGCCGACCTGATCACATTTATGCAGGAGCTGGCCCCCGATCTTGATGACCGGACGCCCGTGCCCCTGAACCTGGCCGAAAGCTGCCAGCGTCTGCGCGATAAGGGCCACACAGATGTCCGCCCCGACACTGTCGACAGGCTGGTGCGCGGTATCGCGCAGGACGGCAGAAGCCAGGACGGAGGCCGGGGCAATATCTCGTTGCGTGCGGTCAGCCGCAACACGCTGATGATCACGCTGACTAGGCCGTGGGCCACGGTTCTCGAGACGGCAAGGCTTCGCTGGCTCGCGGCGGAGCTGTTGCTTAGCCACCTGACCGGTCGGCTCGACAAGGGCGTGCGCGGCAAGGATCTGCAGGTCGAGACAACGGTGGGCGATCTGCTTGCGCAACTGACGCAGGATGCATTCCTCAGGTCCGGCGGCGTGCGTGATATGACAAAGCTTATGGAACGCGCCCTGATGTGGCTGCACGAACAGGGCGTGGTCACGCTTGGCAAGGGGCTGACAGTCTTCCGCTCTGCCATGACCGTTTTCGTCGATCCGGCCGGCGGGCAGTTCACCCAGAGCGATTTCGCACCTCTCGAGGAGCATTACACCGAACAGACCCTGCAAACCCATGTCATGGCGGCCTATGCGGAAACCGGGCTGCGAACGATGACGGATGCGGCCCGCCTGTCCGAGGACTACTTCCTTCTGAACAAAGAGCAGGTCATGAAGCGATGGATGCCGGGCATGGGGCGTGAGGTCCGGCGCCAGACCACCGGCGCATCCTGGAGCGCGATTGTCGAGCAGCTTGGCAACAAGGTTCAGCAAGACATCGTGACCGATGACCGGGACCGCACGAATGTTCTGGTTCTGGCCGGTCCGGGATCAGGCAAGACGCGGGTTCTTGTCCATCGGATCGCCTACCTGCTGCGGATAAAGCGGGAGGCTCCGCGCGGCATCCTCGTGCTGGCCTATAACCGCCACGCCGCTGCCGAAATCCGCGTGCGGCTCAGGGCTTTGGTCGGGGATGACGCCATCGGCGTGACAGTCTCGACCTGCCACGCTCTTGCGATGGAGCTGGTCGGAGCCAGCTTTGCGGGCCAGAATGCGGATACCGAAGATTCCGATGATATTGTGCTGGAGGCCGTCCGTCAGCTGGAGGGCGAAGGGCTCTCGAAATCCGAGGCCGAGGCGCAGCGCGATACGCTGATACAGGGCTATCGCTGGATCCTTGTGGATGAATATCAGGATATCGGCCCCGCGCAATACAAGCTCATTGCCGCAGTTGCAGGTCGCTCGCTTGATGATAACGACCTGAAACTCAGCCTCTTTGCCGTCGGCGATGACGACCAGAACATTTACGCCTTCAACGGCGCCTCCATCGCGTTCATTCGCAAATTCGAGGAAGACTACAAGGCGCGCCCGGCCTTTCTGGTCGAGAATTACCGCTCGACCAATCATATCATCGAGGCCGCCAATTCGGTGATTGCCGCAGCGCAGGACCGGATGAAGGCCGACCACGAGATACGGATCAACGCGGCCAGGCGTGGGCTGCCCGCTGGCGGTGTGCTGACCGGGCTGGACAGCGTGGCCTAGGGAAGGGTTCAGCTGCTGGACACCCAAGGCGGCGATCTGGAGCAGGCGATTGCGGCGATTGAAGAGTTGATGCGCCTTTCCAGACTGGATCCCGACTGGTCATGGGCGCGCACCGCGATCATTTCCCGCGATTGGAAGAAACTTGGCCCTGTCCGATCCTATGCCGAAGGCCTGGGGCTGAAAGTCGAGATGGCCAATCAGGACATGCCGAACATCTGGCGCCTGCGCGAAACGCAGGTGCTGGTCTCGGGGCTGCGCAAGCGCCAGGGCGCGCTGCTTGGCATAGATGACATCCTTACCATCCTGAACGAACAGGAGGGTAACAAATGGGTCGACCTTCTGGCCGAGGGCGTGGCCGAACTGGCGCGGGAACTGAAGGCAAAGACCATGCCGGTGTCTGACATCATAGAGTGGCTGGCCGAATGGTCCCGCGATACGCGCGGCGAACAACGCGGGCTTCTTTTGTTGACGGCGCACCGGGCGAAGGGGCTCGAATTCGACCATGTGGTCATTCTGAACGGCGGCTGGAATGTGCTGTCGAAAAACGAAGATCCGGACGCGCCACGCCGGTTGTTTTACGTTGCGATGACGCGCGCACAGAAAAGCCTGGCCGTCATGACCACGGGCGAGCATGCGCTTTTGAAAGGCAGTTGCCCCGCGCTTCTTCGACGCGAACTGCACCCTTTGAGACCCGCCGCGATGCCCGTGCCGCACATCTACCAATTGCCGGACTTGAAGCTTTCCGACCTTTCCTTTGCGGGGCGGCAAGGCGACAGGCACGAGGTTCATGAGGCGATCAGGCGCTGCAAGGTCGGGGATCCTCTGCAACTCGAGTTCCGGGCCCCTCATTGGGTGTTCATTGATCAGACGGGCTCTGTCGTCGGTCGCATGTCCAAAGCGTGGCAACATCCGCAAGGATATGTCTTTTTGTCAGGCAGGGTTGGGGCCGTTGTCCGCTGGCGCAAATCCGATGGTGATGAGAAATACGCCGAATATCTCCGCCGTGACGTCTGGGAAACGGTCTTGCCGGAACTGGTGTTCGTCTCCCAAGGCGCTGCGATGGTCGACGACGGAGTTTCAGATTCTTGCCAGGCACCTGCGCCTCCGCTGATCTCCCCATCCGAGGGCGCAAATCCGACACCACCGCAAACGGGCGCGGTTCATTCGCCACAGGATATCGAGCCCCTTGCGGAATTCGCACGGCGCGCCTTCGCTGATAGCCGGTCCTGGGCAGAACTGATTTCGGCTTTTGACGACTATGGCGTGACGATCGAGCCAAAGTCAGGAGGGCTTATTCTGAAAGACCGGGCTGACGGTCATCAGATCTGCAAGCTGTCCCAGCTGGGGCTCCGATATATGTCGATGATTCAGCACTACGGCGAGGGCTTTCCCGATCATCCGGTGCCTTCTCTGGTTGAACGCGCATTGAACGGCGCGGACAAAGGCCCGTCCGATCGCGCGGATCTCTGCGCAGGCCGACGACACAATGCCATTGCAGATAACATCAACCTTATCGATGATTGAGACGAAGTAATTCCGACTAAGAATCTGTGCGTGGTCTACTCCCGTGCCCGGAATGCCCTGTCCGGCTATTTTTTCTAAGAAAGGAGAGCCCCGCTTGCTCAATGCTATCCTCAACAGCAAGTCCGGCCGACTGAACGCGGCCGATGAACAGAGCATCCGCTGGCGGGACCTCTTCCGCGGCAGCGAGGATCTCGTAACTTCGACGATTTTCGAGCGACTGTCCTACCTGCCGGCGCTAACCGCCTGGAGCCTCCTGGCGGTTGCAGCAGGCGGGCAGCTGACGGCCTATCGCATGGCAGACCTCGCTGAGATGGAGTTCTGGCCATTCTGGGATGCCGATGATCGCGTCCGTGGCGTCGAACCCGATGTATTCATCAGGATCGAGCTCGGCGACCCCGGCCGGTCGGTCCAGATAATCGTCGAGGCCAAGCACGACGGCGACCAATCGGCCGGGCAGCTTAGGGTCGAGCTTCATGCATGGTATCAGGCGGTGTCCTCTGGCGTAATCGACCTGCCCGATCAGTTGATCGTCATGGCAATCGGCGGGCTGCCGGCGCCGCATCGCCGACAGCAGTTCAAATCCGAGTTAGCCGCGGCCGTGGAGGCCATAGAGGGTCTTGTTGCCGATGTGGATCTAGTCCTGGTCGACTGGGCTGATCTCGCTCGCGCTATCGCCCTTCATCTCCCCGGCAGCGGGCATGAAGAACGCATCATCAAGGATATGCGCAAGGCTCTGGACCTCTATGGATATCATCATATCGTCGAACCGCTGCAGCTGGAGAGGCTCATCGCACAACGCCCGATCAATCCGGGTCTTACCCACATCCTGATGAAGATGAACAAAACGGCCATGGAGGCCCAGAAAGCATGAATGCCGCGCTCCCGTCTCAGCCAACTGATCTCGCCTCGGCCCTCGCAGATGTCCGACACGCCTACCGTATCGTAGCCGCCTATCAGCAAAGGCTCTTCTTCCTCCTGCGCCAGATCGAGGCCGGGTTCCCCGAATTACACTTCGCCTATTGGGAGCCCGCTGAATACGCTCGGCCGCCGCAGGGCAGGACTACGCCGTGGACGAAATGGTGCTGGGACTTCCTACCTTACTATAGCTCATTGAACTTCCTGACCCAGGATGGCGTGCCGATCGGGCAGAAGCTTGACATTGGCGAGTGGTTCATCATGGTCAAGTTCTTCACCGACAGCGGCTTCAATAACGAGATCGAAACGACACCTTCCTTCAGCGGCCCGGATCCGCTCAAAATGCCGCCCGTCGAAGAGACCGAAACCATGATTTACGTCAGCCTCTACCAGGTCATCGGTCGGGACGGAAAGGGCAAGACACCGGGCGAAATTGTCCATACCGACACGAGTGAGGACTGGGAATACCTAGTATGGCACGAGATCCCAGCGATTGGCGCGCGCTGCTTGACCACCGGCGGCAATCTCGCGGGTTATCTGGAAGCCGGGGCCATGGAGCAAACGATCTCGGAGTTTCTGGAGCGTCTGATCGAAGAGGGGATCCTGCAAGATTCCGCCAAGAACCCAGTGAAAACGTCTGTAAACCGAAGGAAGTGATCTGACGGGAGTTCGCCAGACCTCGCTACTCAGAGACTTATTCAGCAGCTTCGTTTGAGGCCGGTCGAACGCATCCGTTCCGACGTAGACTTCCCTGTGAACGCGGATCGCGCGGACGCGCGATCGCAGAATGCATGATCGGTCTTGAAATCTCTACCTTGCTATCGACGTGAAAGCCCAATGGACGAAGCCGCTCGCGCGGCAATGGCGCCTGCTCGCTCAGCTATCGGTCATTGGCGAGCACTCATGTTTTAGTGTTTCTACAATAACATCTGGACATGGGTAAGGCGCGTTGGCAGGGCGAAGCGCCCAAGCATTGCGGATACTGCGTCCCGTGCCTCATTCGCCGGGCTTCTATGCTCGCAGGCCTCGGGAATGACTCGACCGACTACTCAATCCCGGATCTGAAGGCGCGCGATCTGGATAGCAGCGAGGCGGAAGGAATCCATGTCCGATCATTCCAGCGTGCCATCACTCGCCTTCGTAAGCACCCCGCGAAGGCACATCTTGACATCCACCTACCGGGCCCGCTGATCGATCACCCCGATCAGTTTGCTGATTACGAGAAGGTCTATCGCACGGGCATCGCAGAGGTTGCGGCGCTGCTACGTGGGGTCCGAGCGCGGCCGTTATGACAAAAGTGACGGGGCCGCGCTGGGTCAATTTCCACTGCCATCTCGATCTCTACCCCGATCATGCGTCCATCATCCGGCAGTGTGACCAAGCGTATATCGCGACATTGGCGGTGACGACCACTCCGAAGGCATGGCCACGGAACAGGGAGATGACGGCTCTGTCTCGGCTGGTGCGGGTTGCTCTTGGTCTTCATCCACAGCTCGTCGCGGAACGGAGTGCAGAGGTGGCACTCTTCGAGCGCTACTTGCCGGAGGCCCGATACATCGGAGAGATCGGCCTCGACGCTGGACCAAGGTTCTACCGAAGTCTGCAGGAGCAAGAGCAGGTCCTTGATCGGATGCTGCGAGCCAGTGCCGAGCAGGGGCGCAAGGTGGCATCGCTTCACAGCGTCCGCAGCGTCGCCAAGGTGCTCGCGGCGCTCGAGGCCACCAGGTTCATTGATACATCAAAGGCAGTCTTGCACTGGTTCACAGGAACCCAGGCCGAGACACGGCGGGCCGTCGAAATGGGGTGCTATTCCTCGATCAATGCCGAGATGCTGCGAACTGAAAGGAATCGGAAGTTGGTCGCCTCGTTGCCTCTTGATAGATTGCTGACTGAGACGGATGGTCCGTTCGTGGAAACTCCGCGCGGAACGGTGCTTCCGCGAGATGTCCAAGGGACCGCCGTTCGGCTCGCCGAGGTATTCGGTTTCACCACAGAGGACATGCGGTCGGGGCTGATATCGAACCTGAGAGAACTGTTGAACTAGTTCGCATCGACTTCGCCGGTGGTAGAGCGGCGGCGAATTACTCGTGCCATCATTGCGGGTCCGAAGGCTCCGGGGCCAACATCAAAGTGCAGCGCCCCGATCGCACGTCTGGCTGGATCTACCTGAATTGTGATCGCCCTCACGCTTCTGCCTCCGCGATCATCCGCATGGCATCTTCCAGAATGCTGCTTTGGAATTCCTCTCTGATCTCACCATCGAGGGAGAGGATTGTGATCTTGATTCGAAGCTCGGCGCGGTTGTTTGCCGGGGTCTGGGCGATTTGGGTCTCGATGGCGGTGATGCGGGTGGCGAGGTCGGTCATGGCGGCGAGGTGGGCTTGGCCGGTCGGGGTGGTGAAGCCTGCGGTTGCGGCGCGGCGGTCGTGATGGGCGTGGGAGATCCAGGCGCGCTGCCAGTCGGCGAGGGCGGTGATGAAGATGCCGCGCGGGGTTTGGGTTCGGGGGTCGGGCATGGAGTGCCTCGCGATTGCGGGGTGGGATGACGTGGAAGAAGAGAAGTGTTCTGGTGCTTTGATCGGTCCGGGCGGGTTGTCGCGTTCGGCGCTTCTCAGCCTGTTCGGCAGGCCGGAGGCTGAGGAGTGTCAGGCGATGATGGCGCGCTTTCGGGCTCGGGCGCTGCGGCCAGATCCGCACCATCCTTCCTGACCTGATCGAGCCATTTTGCGGCGTCTTGGCCGGAGAGTTCGCGGCGGGTGGCGAGGGTTTGGGCCATGTCCTTGAGCAGGGCGTGATACGGGGTGAGGATCTGCAGGGCCTGGGCCTCGGCGGCCTCGATGCGGGCGCGCAGGCGGTGGCGCATGGCCTTGTCGTGCAGCCAGTCGGTGGTCTCGCCGAGCCAGAGCGGGCCCTCGGCGCCGAGGCCGAAGCGGGTTTCGATGGCCAGCGCGACGCGAGTGGCCAGCGCCAGATCGGAATCCTCGGGGCCTCCGGCGCCCGAGGTGACCTCGCCGAAGATCAGCCGTTCGGCGGCGCGGCCGGCCATGAGTTCGGCCAGCAGATCGGTGTGATCGTCGATCAGGCCTGCGCGCGGGGCGCGGCGGATGCGGGTCTGGCCGCCGGCGCGGTCCAGCGCGATGTGCTGGATCTGGCCATGGCCAAGCGCCGCCGTCACCAGCGCATGGCCGCATTCATGGATGGCGATGCACCGCGTCATCGCGGGGTCATCATCGGCGCCAAAAGCCGCGCGCAGGTCCTCGGGTGTGATCTGGCGTCCGGCGCGGCGGGCCACTCCGCGCAAGTTGCGCAGCCCGGCGTCGAGATCGGCCATGCTGTGGCCGACGGCCTGATGCGCCAGCGCGCGGATCTCGGGCTCCGGCAGGGTCAGATGACGGCGCAGCACGCCCGCCAGCGCGGCGGCATCGGGCAGCGGCACGGCAAGACGCAGGTCGAACCGGCCCGGGCGCAGCACGGCCGGATCGATCAGCTCGGGGTGGTTGCAGGTCGCGACCACGACCACCCCCTCGTCACGCGCGATGCCATCCATCAGCGCCAGAAACGCATTCACCACCATGACGCGATAGTTCTGATGCGGGCCGCGATCCGTGCGGGTGCCGACGGCGTCGAGCTCGTCGAGGATCAGCATGGCGGGGGCGCGGCGGCGGGCCTCGGCAAAACTCTCGCGCATGGCCTTCAGCATATCGCCCAGATGGCCCGCGGCCTGCCATTCGCCGAAACTGGCCGGGACGGCGGCAAAGCCCGCAGATCGCGCCATGGCTTGGGCGAGCCAGCTTTTGCCGGTTCCGGGCGGGCCGTGAAACAGCGCGGTCCGGGTCAACTCGTTCCAACCCAGCTCGCCCGCGCGCCAGAGCTGCAGATCGGCGACCATGGCGCGGGCGGCGCTCAGCGCCGGGCTGTCGCCGGTGATGGCGTCGAGGTTGGGCTGGTCATGCTGGGCCAGATTCTCGGCCGCGCGCAGGGCGGACAGATTGCGGGCGACCTCGGCTACCGTGGCGCCGCGGAGCGCGATCAGCAGGTCCGCCATGCCGGGGTGAAAGCGGTTCATGGCGATATGCAGCGCGGCGATGTCGCGGGATTTACCCGCCGGATGGGTGCGGGCCAGCAGCGCCTGCAGGACCTCCGCGTCGACGGGGGCGAAGTCGATGATCTGCATGCGGTCCTGCAGCCGGGGCTCGGGCAGGGCGCCGCCCGCCAGCACGATCAGCAAGGGTGCGGCGCTATCAAAGCCGATCATCAGCAGGCGCGTCAGGTCGGCAGGGCGATCCCCGCTGCCGATGGGGATCAGCCGCAGGCAGCGCGGCGGCAGGCGCCGGGTCGGAAAGCTGTCCAGGGGTTTTTGTTCGCGGATTTGCCAGATTGCGGGCAGAAGGCAGGGCAGGATGTAGTGCAGCGCGGGCCAGTCTTCGGCGGTGACGCCGCGCAGCAGCGTGATGGCGTTTGGCGTGATCGCGGCATTGACGGCGGCCTGGCTGCCGAAGCTGGCGGCAAGGCGCAGGCCCGTCAGCAGCGTCCGGCTGGTCAGGGCCGGGGGCGTGGGATTTGGCATGCGGGTGGGATCGTCGTCACTGGCATCCGCGTCGGATTCAGGCAGATCCTCGTGATCCTGCAACCGCTGCAGGAGCTTATGGGCGAGATAGGTCCAGCCGGGTTGGGCGGGGCGAGCGGCTTTCTTCGGGGCGGGCTGCGGGACGGGCTGGTGCTGGGTCATGGGCGGTGCCTCGGCATGAGAGGACGGGCCGCGCCGCAGGGTGGCGCGGGAGGAATGATATGAAAGGGGCGAGGGTGTCAGCCGGAGGTTCTGTCGGCCTCAGCCGCGATGCGGTCGAGTTCGGCCTCGATCATTGGCAGCAGCATCGGGCGATAGATCTCGCGCACCACATTCATCGCGCCGGCAAGCTCCGTTGCGGGCACCACGGCCTCGGGATGGGCGCTGGTCAGGCGGCGATGCGCGGCCTGTTCCGCCCTGCAGGCAAGATGGCCCGACGCCATCGCCAACACCCGCATCAGCTCGACCTGTGCATCTCTTGCCAGGCCCAGCTGATGGCGGTGGCGCTTGACCGGATGGGCGCTGTAGCCCAGCTTGAGGTAATGTCGGGTGGGTCGGTTCGCGCCCGCGGGCAGGACGATGCGGAGGAGATAAAGAAAGCTCGGCTTGGCGTTCCAGCCTTGGCCGCAGCCGGCGCAATCGCATTGGCCCCAGAGCATATTGGCCTGCGCAATCCGCTGCACATGCCCGCAGTGATGGCGATAGAGCCGGTAGTTCGGCCGCCCCGAGGGGCAATACCCGAGCCGTTCCCAGCCAAAGCGCCGCGCCTCGGCGGCTTCGCGGGCGTTATGGCATGTCTCGCAGCGCAGCCCGGTCGCGCCCTTGGCGATACGGTCGATCAGCTCGAACTGGCGCGCCAGAACATGGCCGCAGGGTGCGCGGAACCGGCCATAGCCGCGCCGGTCCGGATCGGGGCCAAGGAAGGTGATGCCCGCTGCATTGGCCACCGCGCTGCGCCGGGCGGCCAGGCAATGCGGGCAGAGCGGCTGGTGGCGCATCAGCGTGAACAGTTTGGCGGTGAAACTGCCGCTGCAGGTCTGGCAGCGCAATTGCAGATGATAGCGGTCGCGGATGCGGGCGATGAGGTCAAAGCCCTTCGAGGCGGCGGTTGCCTGCCAATGCGCATGGACCGGGCCGGGGAAGACGGGCGTGTCGTAGGTTGAAGGCATGAGAGATCCTCCCGTGGCGCGGGATGCGTGGAAGGCGCGGGGCTGCGGAGATCGCAGTCCGGGCGGGGAACCTGGGAAGGGTGGCAGTGTGGCGGCGCGGTGCACATCAAGGCAGTGCGCGAAGAATCCGCCGCGTCATTGCTGTGCAGAGCAGAACCCGGCGGGCCGAACTCTTGTCCGGGCCGCGCGTGTTCAGGATGCCGCAGGTTGGGCGCTACACGCCGGGCGCGGCCTGCATGACCGGCGGATACGCGTCGGAAGCCACAGTGCAAGCGGTCTCAGCGATCGCAAGATCCTCGGGCACGATCTCGACGCAATTACCTTCGATGATCTGTGCATGGTCGGGCAGGGCGGCCAGCTGCGCCAGCGCGCGCCGCGCCTCGGACAGCATCAGGTTCACCCGCAGTGCCAGCGGATGCCGCCCCGGACAGCGCAGCAGCGCTCCGGATGTCGCCAAGCGCGCATAGAGCTGGGCGAATTCCGCGCCATCCTCGCTGAGCGCCAGCGCCCGGGTCAACCGCGCAATCCGCAACAGCGGCCGGTCCTCCAGCCGTTCGGCGGGCGTATCGCAGAGCGCATCCAGCGCCGCCCCGACCGCCGCCCGTGCGGCCTCTGCATCGCGCAGCCAGTGATCGCAGGCCGGATCCCAGCTGCCGGAATGCTCCAGATCCCTCTCAGCCTCGATCCACGCCCCAAGCGCCCGCTGCATCACGCCAAAGCGCCGCGTCACCGAGGTATGCGTGAAGCCCGGAGCAAAGGCTTCCAGAACGCCAGCAGAAGGAATAGATTGGTAAACAGTCATGGTCGATCTCCGCTAAGGTTGACCTGATTAGGGCAGGTCGAGGGCGGCAACCCTTGACCATGCCCGATTATATGATACTAAAAAACCAAAAATCAAGACCGGATGTGGCGCGTTGGAAAAAAATAAGAGAGGGCGTCCGTCGGTAGATAGTGAGGCGATCAACCTTCGTCTCCCTCGCGAACTGATCGAAGCCATCGACGATCGCCGCCGCATCGAATCCGATCTGCCTACCCGCCCCGAGATGATCCGTCGCGCCCTTATGCAGTGGCTGGACCTGACGGCGGGCAAGTAGCCCGCCCGCGCGCCACCGCAGCGGCATCACTCCACCTCGATCAGCTCATCATCCTCCAGCGGGCGCTGCAGGTGGCGGGCTTCGGACCAGTCGGCACCCAGCCAGGTCTCGATCTCGGCCGCCGAGGTCAGGATCACCGGCATGGCCTTGGGATGGATGCGCCCGACCACGCTGTTCGGTGCGCAGGTCAGGAAGGCGAAGAGCTGGTGATCGCCGGTGCGGGGCGTCTTTGCTGAGCCCCGTGTGCCCTGCCACGGCGTCCAGATCCCGGCAAAGAAGAACAGCGGCCGCGTCTGGTCCAGCGCGAACCAATGCAGCGGTTTGCGCCTGGTCACTGGATCGGGCCGCTGGCCGTATTCCGAGAAGGCCGTCGCCGGCACCACGCAGCGATGCGCGACCCCCAGCCAGCGCCGCCAATGCGGACTGGCGGTGTTGCGGATGTTCGTCACGCCGCTGTCCGGCGCATCCGGCGCCTTCAGGAATTGCGTCGGCGTCGGCATGCCCCAGGTGAGCCGCGCCAGCTCGCGACCGCTGCCGGTATTGCGGACAACCGGTGCCGGGCGGTCGGGATAGACATCGAGCGAAGGTTCAAGATTGCCGAGGCTGTCGGACGTCGCGCCGGCGATGTCGCGGATCGCCTGCTGATTCGTGGTCAGATTATACAGGTTGCAGATGTGGACGGCCCCTCTCTTGTCAGGATTGCAGCAGACTTCTAACCAAATCGCTTGCTATCAGATGTCCGGCCTGTTTGCGCGAAGAGAGTTCGCTGGCCCAGATGGTGTGCGCTACGCCCGCTCCAAGCACATTGGCGACCTCGCTCGGGCCAGTGTAATCTTCGGAATTACGCGCGTATCGACCGATTGGTTTTTCCATCTCGTGCGTCCTGCAAGACTGGTGAGGCTAACATGGGCGGGCGCTGCCACGCGTTATCCCGAGGGCATCCCGCCCGAGGTGACACAGGCGCTGCACCATGAACTGACCCTGATCGGTCGGCTGCATTACGCGCCCTATTTCCTGACCGTGCACAGCATCGTCCGCTATGCCCGGTCGCAGAATATCCTGTGCCAAGGGCGCGGCTCGGCGGCCAACTCGGCCGTCTGCTATGTTCTGGGCATCACCGCCATCGATCCGGGCCGCAATGACCTGCTGTTCGAGCGTTTCGTCAGCGCGGAACGCCGCGAGCCGCCCGATATCGACGTCGATTTTGAACATGAGCGCCGCGAAGAGGTGATCCAGTGGATTTACAGGACCTATGGCCGCGATCATGCTGCGCTGACCGCCACCGTCATCCGCTATCGCGCCAAGGGGGCTCTGCGCGATGTCGGTAAGGCCATGGGCCTGCCCGAGGATCTGATCACCGCGCTCTCCTCGCTGATCTGGGCCTGGTCCGACGAGGGCGTCACCGATGCGCAACTGGCCGAGCTGAACCTGAACCCCGCTGATCGCCGCCTGCGCCTGACCCTTGATCTGGCCCGGCAGTTGATGGGCGCGCCGCGGCATCTGTCGCAGCATCCGGGCGGCTTCGTGCTGACCCATGACCGGCTGGATGATCTGGTGCCGATAGAGCCCGCCGCAATGCAGGATCGTCAGATCATCGAATGGGACAAGGATGACATCGACGCGCTGAAGTTCATGAAGGTCGACATTCTGGCGCTTGGCATGTTGACCTGCATGGCCAAGGGGCTGGCGCTGGTGGCCGCGCACAAGGGCGCGCATTATGACCTTGCCAGCATCCCGGCCGAGGACCCGCGCACCTATGCGATGATCCGCAAGGCCGACACGCTGGGCACCTTCCAGATCGAGAGCCGGGCCCAGATGGCGATGCTGCCGCGCCTGCAACCGCGCACCTATTACGATCTGGTCATCCAGGTTGCCATCGTTCGCCCCGGTCCGATCCAGGGTGACATGGTGCATCCCTATCTGCGCCGCCGCGCCGGGCTGGAGCCAGTGGAATACCCCCGGCCAGAGCTGGAAAAGGTGCTGGGCAAGACGCTGGGCGTGCCGCTGTTCCAGGAACAGGCCATGCGCGTCGCCATCGAATGCGCGGGCTTCACCCCGGGCGAGGCCGACATGCTGCGCAAATCCATGGCGACCTTCAAGTTCACTGGCGGCGTCAGCGCCTTTCGCGACAAGCTGATCGACGGTATGGCGGCGCGCGGCTATCCGCGCGACTTTGCCGAGCGGACGTTCCGGCAGCTGGAAGGCTTTGGCAGCTACGGCTTCCCCGAAAGCCATGCCGCCAGCTTTGCCCTGGTCGCCTATGCCTCGGCCTGGCTCAAGTGCTGGCACCCGGATGCGTTTTGCACGGCGCTTTTGAACAGCCAGCCGATGGGCTTTTACGCTCCCGCGCAGATCGTGCGCGATGCGCAGGCGCATGGCGTCGAGGTGCGCCCGGTCTGCGTGAACGCCTCGGAGTGGGATTGCACGCTGGAACCGGTTGACGGGCGTTTTGCCGTCCGCCTCGGCTTGCGCATGGTGAAAGGGCTGGCCGAGGCCCATGCGCAGGTCATCGCCCGCGCGGCCCCCTTTGCCTCGGTCGAGGATCTCTGGCGCCGCGCCGAGGTGCCCAAACCCGCCCTGATCCGCATCGCCGAGGCGGACGGGCTCTACGCTTTCGGCCTGTCACGGCGGCAGGCGGTCTGGGCGGTCAAGGGGCTGCCCGACAGCGACCTGCCGCTGTTCTCCGCGCTTGAAGGCAACGAGCCCACCGTCCCGCTGCGCCCGATGCGTGCAGGCCGCGAGGTGGTCGAGGATTACAGCCGCACCGGCCTCTCGCTGCGCCGCCATCCGCTGGCCTTCCTGCGCGAGGATCTGACGCGGCGCCGCATCCTGACGTGCGCTGACGCCATGGCGCTGCCCAACCGCCGCTGGGCCGAGGTCGCGGGCCTGGTGCTGGTGCGCCAGCGCCCCGGATCGGCCAAGGGCACCATGTTCATCACGCTGGAAGACGAAACCGGCATCGCCAATCTCGTGGTCTGGCCCAGGGTCTTCGAGGCGAACCGCCGCATCATCCTCGCGGCCAGCATGATCGCCGCACGCGGCATAATCCAGCGCGAGGGCGAGGTTGTGCATTTTGTCGTCCATCGCCTGACCGACCTGTCAGGCGCCCTCGCCAGCGTCGGCAACCGCGGCGCCTTCCCCCCGCCGCATGGCCGGGGCGACGAATTCCACAACGCCAGCCCCGCCCCCGACGCCCGCCACCCCAAGCCCCGAGACATGTTCATCCGCGATCTGCATCTCGACACGATCCGGGTCAGGACAAGGAATTTTAGGTGAGGGGGCGAGGCGCAGAATACGGGCATCTCAGTCGCTGCGGTCTGCGTGGATGTCGCTGATGAGGCGATGGCAGCTGGCCTCTCTGATCGGCATCCCGACTCTGATGCAGGCTATCCCGGCCTGATCGGGGCCCAGATGTCCCGCTTCAGGCGCAGCGATGCGTCTGGAGAGGCCCATCAGGCCGACGACCGCGAAAAAGGGAGACCTGACAACTCCACGTCGGGCAGCTCGGTAAGCCACCCTCAAACAGATCCCGCCACCGAGTTTTGACGCACCCTCGGCCCTTGGACGAAGCCGCTCGCGCGGCAATGGCGCGTGTGGCGGGCGTTGCGCGCTGATCTGACTCTTGTGCATTTGGGAATGGACGATCCTGCCTGACGATTGGGGCCTTCTCAATCATCAGACAGGAGGCTTCCATGACAGAGGAGAGCGTAAGCCCGCTACGCCAGCGGATGATCGAGGACATGCGCATCCGCGGGATGGGCGACAAGGCGCAGAAGTCCCACATCCGGGCCATCAAAGATTTCGCGGCCTTTCTCGGGCGGTCACCCGATAGGGCGACGCCGGAGGATCTGCGCGCCTATCAGCTTCACATGACGGATACCGGGGTCACGCCGTCGACTTTCAACACGCGCATCGTGGCGCTTCGGTTCTTTTTCGGCATGACCTGCGGGCGGGAGGAGATGAAGCGCTACATGCAGTTTCGCACCGAACCGCGCAAGCTGCCGGTAGTCTTCAGCGTCGAGGAGGTGTCCGACATCCTGATGGCGGCGCCGGGGCCCGGGCTCAAGTATCGGGCGGCGCTCAGCATCTCCTACGGCGCAGGGCTCAGGGCCGCCGAGGTCTGCAATCTCAAGATCGGCGACATCGACAGCGACCGGATGCTGATCCATGTCGAGCAGGGCAAGGGCCAGAAGGACCGCAAGGTCATGCTGTCGCCCGGATTGCTGGAGTTGCTGCGTGCTTGGTGGCGCGAAGCACGTCCCGAAGGCTGGCTGTTTCCCGGCAAGCCCAGGATCAACCCGATCTCACCGCGCCAGCTGAACCGGGCCTTCACCTCGGCCAAGCACATGGCCGGCGTCAGGAAGCCCGCCACCTTGCACACGTTGCGCCATAGCTTCGCCACGCACCTGCTGGAGGCCAATACCGATGTGCGCGTGATCCAGGTGCTGCTCGGGCATGCCAAGCTGACGACGACCGCCCGATACACCCACGTGGCAACCAAGACGATCCGGGATACCGTCAGTCCCTACGAGATGCTGGCCAGGTTGCAGGATCAGACGGTGAAGCGAAGTCTGGAGTGACCGGACGCCGGGGTGCCCCGGCCGAAGTTGGAGATCGCTGACATCTTTCGCGCCCATGGTTCCACGTGGCGGCGGGCCAATGCCGGGCATGTTAGCCTCTCCCAGCTCAAGGTCATGTCGGCCATCGAGGCCTGCCGGACCGAGGCGTTCGGCGGGCATGTGGCGGGATGCACAAAGTGCGGCCACCAGCATGTCGCGTATAACAGCTGCAAAAACCGGCACTGCCCGAAGTGTCAGGGACCGGCGGCGCGCGACTGGATGGAGGCACGGGCCGAGGACCTGCTGCCGGTGGAATACTTCCACGTCGTCTTCACGATGCCGGCCGAGATCGCGCAGATCGCCTATTGGAACAAGAAGGCGATCTATGGCCTGCTGTTCAAGGCGTCGGCAGAGACCGTCATGACCATCGCGGCCGACGCCAAGCGCATGGGCGCGCGGGTGGGTATGACCAGCGTCCTTCATACCTGGGGATCGGCGCTGACACACCACCCGCACATCCACATGATCGTCCCCGGCGGTGGCCTGTCGCCAGACGGCGCCAGGTGGGTCGCCTGCAAACCAGGGTTCTTCCTGCATGTGCGGGTGCTGTCACGGCTGTTTCGACGCCTGTTTCTGGAAGGGCTGATGGATTTGCACCGCGCAGATCAGCTCACTTTCTTCGGAGATATGGCGAGGCTCGCGGACAATGCAGCTTTTGCCACCTGGCTGAGCCCGTTCCGCAAATCCGAATGGGTGGTCTACGCCAAGCCTCCCTTCGGCGGGCCGGAGGCGGTGCTGGCCTACCCTGCCAGGTGGAGACATAGGTGAAATCCGAAACCCACAGCTCGTTTGGCATGTCTGCCACGAAGGCTCGGTTCACCTTGTCGTCCGGGCAGGG
>NZ_JBHRXJ010000015.1:0-86040 GCF_042648425.1 Paracoccus mangrovi
CAGCGCCCGCAGATCGGTCTTGGCCAATGCGATGACGCGCAGGTCCAGCGGGCGGGCGGCGTTTTCGCCCAGCCGGGTGATCCGCCGTTCCTCAAGCGCGCGCAAAAGCTTGGGTTGCAGGGCGGCGGGCATGGCCTCGATTTCATCCAGAACCAGCGTGCCGCCGGACGCGGTCTCAAGCTTGCCGGGCTTGTCCTGCGCGCCCGGAAAGGCGTCGGCGACATGGCCAAAAATCTCATGCTCGAACAGCGATTCAGGCAGGGCGGCGCAATTGATGGCCAGAAACGGCCCCCTGGCCCGCGGGCTGGCATCATGAATGGCGCGGGCGGCCAGTTCCTTGCCGGTGCCGGTTTCACCTGTGATCACAAGGTTCAGGTCGAGGGGCGCCAGGGCGTCGATGCGGGCGCGCAGCGCCGCGATCCCGGCCGATTGGCCGAGGATCTCGCCGCCATCCTGACGGCTGACCTCGGCCTGAAGGCGGCTGATTTCGGCGCGGGCGCGGCCGGCGCGCAATGCGCGGTCGATCACCGCCAGAAGATGCGCGGCGTCATAGGGCTTTTCGATGAAATCCTCGGCCCCCATGCGCATGGCGCGCACGGCATGGGGCACGTCGCCATGCCCGGTCAGCACGATCACCGGCAGGTCGGGTTGGCGCGTGCGCAGGGCTTCGAGCACGGCGAACCCGTCGAGCCCCGGCATGCGCAGATCGGTCAGCACCAGATCGGGCGCCGCCTCGCCGGCCAGCGCCGCCTCGCCCGAGGCGTAACCCCGCGCCCGAAAGCCGCGCGCCTGCAACAGGTCGCAAAGCGCGGCAAGATGGTCGGCATCGTCTTCGACGACATGGATCAGGGCGGGCGGGTTGCGTTCGGTCATGGCGCGTTCCCCGGGGGGTGGGCTTGTGGTTGGGGCAGGATGGCGGTCGCGGTCACACCCTGACCGGGTGGCGCAGCGATTTCCAGCCTGCCCCCGAATTCGGCCAGAATTTCCTGCGAGATGGCAAGGCCCAGACCCATCCCCTCGCTGCCGGCCTTGGTGGTGAAAAAGGGCTCGGTCACGCGCGGCAGGTCGGCCGGCGCGATGCCCGCGCCGCTGTCCGAAACCGCAAGCCGCACCTCGCCGGGCCGCGCGCTCAGTTCCAGCCGCACCCAGCCATCGCGCCCGACCGCGTCCAGCGCATTCAAAAGCAGGTTGACCAGCACCTGTTCCAGCCGCACCCGCCCGGCCAGCACCGGCACCGGGCCGGGCGGCGCGATCAATTGGGGCGTGACGCCGACCGCGCGGGCGCGGGGCTGGACGATTTCCAGCGCGCTTTCGGCCGTGGCGCGGGCGTCGATCAGGTTCAGCGCGGCCGGTTCCTTGCGCGAAAAGCTTTTCAGCCGCTGGGTCGTGCGCTGCATGCGGCGGATCAGCCCGCGCGCCGTTTCGATGCGCTGCGCGGCGGGGGGCGCATCGGTTTCGGCCAGCAGGCTTGCGGTGGCCAGCGTCGCCTCCATCGCGGCCATGGGCTGGCTGATTTCGTGGACGATGGCGGCGGACATGCGGCCAAGCGCCGCCATCTTTTCGGCCTGGATCAGGGTTTCCTGCGTGGCGCGCAGTTCGGATTCGGTCTGGCGCCGGGCCTCGATCTCATGGGCCAGTTCCTCGGTCCGTTCGGTGACGCGGCGTTCCAGCATCTGCGACTGTCCCAGCCGCAGCGCGATCAGGGCGCGGCGCTGCATCTGGATCTTGGCCAGCCCCAGCCCCAGCCCGGCCGCCAGCGCGCCGATCAGCGCCCAGCCCAAAGCGGCGGCCAGCGCGGGCCGGATCGGGGCCGCGACCATGATCGTCCAGCCATCGCCAAAGGGTGCGGTGACGTTGGTCATGCGCTGTTGGCGGTCATTGCGCAGCCAGCCGCCGGGCCGCGACAGCAATGGCGGGGTCGTGCCGGGATCGGTGCCGACATAGGTTTGTTGATCGGCAAGGCGCTGCAATGCCGGCGGCGACAGGGGCGATAGCGGCCGGTAAAGCCAGCCCGCATCCGATGCCAGAAACACCACCCCGTCGGCATCGGCCACGGCGGTGTCGCGCTCGGCCTCGGCCCAGATGCGTTGCAGGGGGCCAAGATCGACCTTGACCACGACCATACCCCGCCGCCCATCGGGCAGATCGATGCGCGCCGACAGGAAATAGCCGGGCAGGCCGGTGGTCACGCCGATGGCGTAAAAGCGCCCTTCGCCCCCGGCCCGCGCATCATGGAAATAGGGACGAAAGCTGTAATCGAAGCCCACGAAACTGTCGGCCCGGTTCCAGTTCGAGGCGGCAAGCGTCACCCCCCGGTCGTTGAGCAGGTAAAGGTGACTTGGCCCGGCCTGCGCCGTCACCGTTTCCAGATAAAGATTCGCGGCCCGGATCGCCGCCGGATCGTCCGGCCGCATCAGGGCGGCGCGGATGCGGGCATCCTCGCCCGCGATGCGGGGCAGATAGCGAAAGCGTTCGATTTCGGTTTCCAGCGCCCGGCTGGTCAGGATCAGCCCCTGTTCCAGCTGTGCCGTGATCGCGCGCAACGACATGTGCCAGGCCGCGGCCCCCGCGATCAAGGCCACAAGCCCGACCGCCAGCACCAAGGCCAGCCGCCGGTGCCGCCCGATCCATGCCCGCGCCGCCATCGCCTAGCCCGGACAGGGTCTGAGCGTGATCGGCCCGGCCGCGTCCTGGCCAAGCGTCACGCAATCCGCCCCGCAAAGCCGCCAGCCCCCGCCCGTCGCCCCCGAGGCCGCCAGCACCAGTTCCGGCACCGCCGCCGGCGCCTGCGGCTGCCAGACCAGCCAGCCGTCGATCAGCCGCGCATCCGGTCCCGGCTCCATCCCGGCGCCCGAACCCCGGATCGCGGCACGGGTGGGGATCAGGCCGGCGGGGGTGATCCGCCAATCCTCGTGCCAGGTCACCTTTTCGACCGAATGCGTCCATTCCAGCGAAAAGCCGGCCCCGGGGCCAAGCGCGATGGCCATGGCCCCGGCCATCAGACAGGCGCTCATGCCGGGGCCTGTTTGCGCCGATACCACAACAGCGCAAGAAAGACCGCGGACAGGGCAAAGCCGATCTCATCGGTCAAGGGCAGCGCGGCGACCAGCGTAAAGGCCGCAAGCATGCCAAGCCCGCGTTCCCAAAGCGCCAGCGGCCGGCCCAGCCAGCCAATCACCGTCGCCCCCCAAAGCGAAAGCGCGATCAGCGTCTTGAAAACGATATAGATCACGGCCGGGACATAGCCCACCGCCTGCGCCAAAGGCCCGCCATCCTGCAACATCAGGGCCGGGGTATAGACCGCCATGAAGGGCACGACAAATCCGGCGGCGGCGACCTTGACCGCCTCGAAGCTGATCTTCAGGCCGCTTTCCTTGGCGATCGGGGCGGCGGCAAAACAGGCCAGCGCCACCGGCGGCGTCAGATCGGCCAGAATGCCGAAATAGAACACGAACATATGCGACACGATCAGCGGCACACCCAGTTCCAGAAGCGCCGGCCCGGCGATCGACGAGGTGATGATATAGTTCGGGATCGTCGGGATCCCCATGCCCAGAATGATGCAGGTGATCATGGTCAGGATCAGCGACAGGAACAGGCTGTTCTGACCCACGCCGACGATGAACTGGCCGAATGTATTGGCCGCCCCGGTCAGGGTCATCACCCCGACGATGACGCCGACCAGCGCACAGGCAATGCCCACGGGCAGCGCGGTGCGCGCGCCCTCGGCCAGACTGTCGCGACAGATGGCCAGCGTTTCCCGCCCGCCCCTGGACATCGCGCAGATGATTGCAAGCACGCTCAGCGCGGTGACGATGATCCCGATCCCATAGCGGAAAAACGCCGCCGCAACCACGCCAAGGATCACCCAGAAGATCACCCGGATCACCCCTGCGGGCAGGCCCAGCATCACCGAGGTGCCAAGGATCAGCAGCCCCGTCAGCGCCAGACCGACCGTGCCGGCGAAAAGCGGCGTATAGCCCGAAAACAGCAGATAGATCAGCACCCCCAGGGGCAGCATCAGATACCACCCCTCGCGCAGCGCGGTCCGGGCCGAGGGCAGTTCGTCCGGCGCCAACCCGCGCAGCCCGCGCTTTCCGGCCTCAAGATGGACCATCCAGAACACGCCGAGGAAATACAGGATCGCGGGGATGACCGCCGCCTTGACCACCTCGGCATATTCGACGCCCAGCGTCTCGGCCATGATAAAGGCCACGGCGCCCATGATCGGGGGCATAATCTGACCGCCCATTGAGGCGGTGGCCTCGACCCCGCCGGCAAAGGCGGGACGATAGCCAAAGCGTTTCATCAACGGGATCGTAAGCTGTCCGGTCGTCACCACATTGGCCACGCCCGAGCCGGAAATCATCCCCATCAGCCCCGATGACAACACCGACACCTTGGCCGCGCCGCCGGTAAAGGACCCCACCAGCCCAAGCGACACATCGGTGAACAGCTTGATCATCCCGGCCTTTTCCAGAAACGCCCCGAATAGGATGAACAGAAAGATATAGGTCGCGCTGACATAGATCGGGATGCCATAGATGCCCTCGGTCCCATAGGTGATATGCTCGACCACCTGGGCAAAATCATAGCCACGATGGTTAAAGGGCGATGGCAGATGCTGGCCCAGAAGCGCATAGGCCAGAAACAGCCCCGATATGATCGGCAGCGCCGGCCCCATCAGCATCCAGGCGGCGGCAAAGACCGTGATCAGCGCGGCGACCCCGAACCAGATGTCGCGCGGCAGCGGATCGCCCGCCCGCAACAGCAGGTCGTTATAT
Organism: Paracoccus mangrovi; assembly: GCF_042648425.1. Classification (NCBI taxonomy): domain Bacteria; kingdom Pseudomonadati; phylum Pseudomonadota; class Alphaproteobacteria; order Rhodobacterales; family Paracoccaceae; genus Paracoccus; species Paracoccus mangrovi. The sequence continues at coordinate 4,785 of NZ_JBHRXJ010000015.1, forward strand.
TCGATCCATTGATAGGCGGTGACGGCAATGCCCATGCCGGCCAGGATCAAGGTCAGCGTCCGTGCGATCCCGCCCATATGCTTGGCATAGGCCAAAAGCGGGAAACCCAGCGCCATCAGAAAGCCCACATGCACCGCCCGCGCGATCTGGCTTGGCATGTCGATCAGATGCGCGGCCAGCGCGATCTGAAAGGTCGAAAACAGCACCGCCAGCCAGAACAGCGCCCGCCCCCAAGCACCGGGCGGAAAGCCCGCGCCCAGCGGGTCGTGGCCATCAGGCTCGGGTGTTTGCAGGATCGCGTCGGCCGGTTGCTTCATTGTCTTTCCCCCCATTTGCAGCGCGTGGACGGCCCCGTGGGGGACCGCCCGGTCGTCCTTCCCGGATCAGAGCAGACCCTTTTCCTTGTAGAAACGCTCGGCACCCGGATGCAGCGGGATCGGCGAATCCTTGGGGGCATTTTCCAGCACGATGCCGGCGGCGGCGCTATGCGCGGCCTTGAGCTTGTCGAGATTGTCAAAGATCAGCTTGGTCATCTGATAGGCGGTCTCGTCTGATACCCCCTCATGGGTGACCAGAAAGTTGATGACGGCGGCGGTCGGGACATCCGCATCCTGTCCCTTATAGGTGCCGGCGGGGATCACGCCGGCGATATAGGGGGCGCCGATCTTTTCGACGACATCGGCCGGCACCGCGACGATGCTGATATCCTGCGACGAGGCCAGGTCCTTGATCGCGGCATTGCCCAGCCCCGAGGATTGCAGCGTCGCCTCGAGCTGGCGGTTCTTCATCAGCTCGACGGATTCGGCAAAGGGCAGATATTCGACCTTGGCCAGATCCTCATAGGTCAGCCCGGCACCGCCCAGAATGGCGCGCGCGTTCAGTTCGGTCCCCGATTTCGGCGCGCCCACCGACAGCGACTTGCCCTTGAGATCGGCGACCGTGGTCACGCCCGCCTCTTTCAGCGCGGCGATCTGGATATAGTTGGGATAGATCGCGGCAATGGCGCGCAGCTTGGTCAGCGGCGCCTTGAACCCGGCCTCGGCATCGCCTTCCCACGCGTATTTCACGGAATCGCCAAGCGCAAAGCCCAGCTCGCCCTTGCCCTGCTGCAAAAGGTTCAGGTTCTCGACCGAGGCCTTGGTGGCCTGGACCTGGGTGCGCGCGCCCTCGATGTTCTGGCCATAGATTTCGGACAGCGCCACCCCCATCGGGTAATAGACCCCCGAAGTGCCGCCGGTCAGGATGTTGATGAATTCGTCAGCCTTGGCCACGGGTACGGCAAAAGCCATGACGCCGGCCATCGCCGCCGCGAAGGTAAAGCGGATAGACATGTTTCCTCCCTTGGATTTTATGCCTGCGCAGGGCAGGCCCCGGGGGAATTGTGTCGCAAGTCACCCGCGCGCGACAACCGCCATCACGGCGGCCGGGCCGGTTCATCAAAGATTTCTGGCAGAATCCGGCCACGGCGCGGGCCGATTCATGCCCCGCATGCGGGGCCGGGGACCGGCGATCAATGCGCGCGGCGCTGACGCGGGGCGTCGAAACTTGCGCGGCTGAGGATCTGAAAATCCGCACCCAGCGTCAGCCGCAAGGCCCGGCCGGCATGAAAAAAGGTCAGCCGCCAGCGCCCGGCATCGGCGCCTTCGCCCTTTTCGCAACGGCTGGTGATGCGGCCGTCGCGCATCCGTTCCGCGATTTCCTCGGGAGGCAGATCGAATTCCTCTCCCAACAGTTCTGCCTCGACCTGAAAGCCTTCGTCGGTGGCAATGATGCCCGCCATGTCGTCCCGCCTTGGTCATCTGCTTTGAGCGGGCAGCATAGCCGTTTGCGCGCCGATTGACACTGTCAGCATGTCGCGGTGAGGCAGAGTTTCGCCAACCGCCGGCCCGGTCGCGGCAAGGGGCGGGAATTGTTCCGCTTTCCATCGGCGCAACTTTGCGAAAAGCCTGAACTGTCCGGTTTTCGTGCTTGGCGGCGGGGCGCCAAACAGCAAAATATTGCGTGTAAACGTGCGATTTCTTCGCGCACCATCTTTCCGTCAGGTCAATCTGACTTTAACCCGGTTAACCAAGGTTACAATAGCGCCCATGCGCAGAATCGCGGAGGCAATGATGTCCTTGCTGAGGATTGCGGATTCCGGTCGGTGCCGGCAGGGGCGGCCCGCCCCGCGGATGTACCGGGGCGCGGTCCGCCCATCGGGCACGGTGGTGCAGCTTTCCGGCGGTGATCGCGTCGCCCGCGATCTGACGAAAGGACCGGACTGAGTTTCGCGGGGCCGTATGTCGCCGTGGCGGGGTCCCGCGAATGTCTGTGTCGTTCAAGATTTGAGTTGTTCTGAATTCGCAATCCCCGGGGCCTTTTGCCGGGGTGGTTGCGGATCTTGACCCCAGGCCAGCCGTGGCAAGCCCGCCCGGGGTTGAGTGGTGCAGAGGTTGCGAGTAGCCTTGTGGTTCCGTGGGGCCGGATGTGGTGGCCGGCCCCACGGATTCAGCTGGGAAGCCGGCGGGCCGGTTTCCAGCCTCCGCGCCTGTGACATTGCGTCACCGCTGGCCGTCCGACATCAGCGCGGCCATCGCGGCACCCGGAATGGCGTCATCGGCGTAATCGAATGTGCCGTGATCGCGCACCTCGCGCGCCGCGCGCATCAATCCGCCCCATGCGGCCCGCGCAAAGGATCCGCCGACGCTGATCCGTCGCACCCCGGCATCGGCCAGTTCGGCCACGCTATAGCGCGGCCCGCCCAATCCCATGACCACATTCACCGGCCGGTCGACGCTCTCGCAAACCGTGCGGATCGCCACCAGATCGGGCAGGCCGGGCGCATAAAGCACATCCGCACCGGCCCGCGAAAACGCCTGAAGCCGGCGGATCGTGTCGTCCAGATCGGGACGATCCCACAGAAAATTCTCGGCACGCGCGGTCAAGAGAAAGGGCCGACCCGCAGCGGCCTCGGCCGCCGCCTGTACGCGTTCGACCGCCAGTGCAAAGTCGTAGATCGGCGCCGAGGGATCGCCGGTCGCATCCTCGATCGAGCCGCCGCATAACCCGATTTCGCAGGCCATGCGGATGGTGGTGGCGCAGGTTTCGGGTTCGGGGCCAAAGCCGTCCTCAAGATCGGCCGAGACGGGCAGATCGGTCGCCCGCACGATTTCCGCCGCATTGGCCAGCGTGTCGTCCCGGCCAAGCGCGGCCGCGGAATCGCGCAGGCCCTTGCTGAAGGCAAAGCCCGCCGAGGTTGTCGCCAACGCCTGAAATCCAAGGCTGGTCAACAGCTTGGCCGAACCGGCATCCCAAGGATTGGGGATGACAAAGGCGCCCGGTCCCTGATGCAGCTGGCTGAAGGTGCGAAACTTATCCTGATGGTCGGGCATGGCGGGTTTCCTTGTTGCGGCGTCGCGGTGGTGCCAGTTGCTGCGAACAAACCAAAAACGTCAATCTTTTCCGCCGGGGACCGGGCTCGGGGATGGATCGGGGCGGCTGGCGCGACCGCCCAGCCAGATGCTGATCAGCACGATCAGCGCGCCCAGCGTTTGCTGCGGTGTCAGTGTCTGCCCCAGCAGCGCCCAGCCCAGCAGCACCGCCGTCAGCGGGCTGAGAAATCCCAGACCCGTCACCGCCGCCGGCCCCAGCCGGGCGATGGCGCGAAACCACAGGTAATAGGTCAGCGCCGCGCCGAACAATCCCAACCAGAGAAACCCCGCGATATTGCGGGCGTCCAGCACCGGCAGCGATGGCTCGGCCCAGAGCGCCACCGGCAACAGGATCAGCCCGCCCGCCGTCAGCTGCCAGGCGGTAAAGGTGAGTGCTGGCACCGGCGGCTGCCATTTGCGCGTCAGAACCACACCCAAAGCCATGGACAGCGCCCCGATCTGGGCGGCGACAATGCCCGACAGGTCCAGCCCCGCATCGGCTTGCAACACCAGAAGCGCGACCCCCACCAGCCCCGCCAGCGCCGCCGTCACCGACAAAAGCCGCAGCGGCGCGGCCAGAACCAGATGCGCCAGCACCAGCACCAACAGCGGCTGGATGCTGCCCACGGTCGCCGCGACCCCGCCGGGCAGGCGATAGGCGGCGACGAACAGCGCCGCCCAGAAGATGGCAAAGTTCAGCGCGCCCAGCACCGCGATCCGGCCCAGCCAGGCGCGTGGCGGCAATTGCCGGGTCACCATCAAAAGCAACAACCCCGCCGGCAGCGCCCTGAGCACCGAAGCCGTCAGCGGATAGCCCTGCGGCAGCAATTGCGTGGTCACGATATAGGTGCTGCCCCAGATGATCGGCGCCATGGCCGCCAGCATCAGCTCGACATAACGCGGCATATCGGCACCCCCATATTTATCTTGAAATCAAGATAGATCGATTTATCTTGACGTCAAGGCAATTTGCCATCAGGGTTCAGGGATGGATCATGTAGACAGGATACTTGCCCAGTGGCGGCAGGAACGGCCCGATCTGGACACCGGCCCGATGGGCATCTTTGGCCGGCTGAAACGGTTGCAGCAGGCCCTGGCCGAGGGGATGGCGCTGGAATTCGAGGGCTATGGCCTGAACGCCGCCAGTTTCGACGTTCTGGCGACGCTGCGCCGAGCCGGGCCGCCCTATGCGCTTAGCCCCTCGGCGCTGATGGAATGGACGATGGTGACATCCGGGACGATGACCAACCGTCTGGACCGGCTTGAAACTGCGGGCCTGATCGTGCGGCGGCGCAATCCCGAAGACGGGCGGGGACAGGTGGTGGCGCTGACCGACCGGGGGCTGGCGCTGATCGACCGCGCGGTCGCGTCCCATGTCGCCAACCAGCACCGCCTGATCGCCGGATTGCCGCCCGAGATCCGCGACCAGCTGGATGCCGGTCTGCGGGCCTGGCTCGCGCTGTTGGATGCGCGCGATCCGGGGGCAAAGGGTTAAAGCCCGGCGACCCGCATCGCGGCCAACAGATCCTCTTGCGACATGCCGGCGGATTTGAAAACGGTCCGCTCGGCCTTGTTTTCGCGGCCGGCGACGCGGCCTTGGATCAGTTCGACCAGATCGCCCGCGATCCGCGACGGATCCAGCAGCCCGGCCTGAATCGGTTGCGCCAGATCGCCGGCCAAAAGCGCGCCGGCACGGCCATCGACAAAGATCCGCGCCTGGGTCACGGCAAGATCGTCGCATTCGCGCATATCCGCCTTGAACCCGCCGATCAGGTCCAGATGGCTGCCGGGCGCCAACCATTCACCAAGGATAAAGGGCCGGGTCGAGGCGGTCACCGCACTGATGACATCGGCGCCGCGACAGCCGGCTTCCAGATCGGAACAGACACGCGCAGGCAGGCCCGCCCGCGTCAGTGCATCGGCAATCGCCGCCGCCTTGTCCGCGCTGCGCCCCCAAATCAGGATCTGTTGGTAATCGCGCATCGCGGCATGGGCCTGTGCCGCCGCCGCCGCCAATTGCCCGGTGCCGCAGATGAGCAGAACCCGCGCATCCTTGCGCGCCAGATAATCCGCCGCCAGCGCCGATGCCGCCGCCGTGCGCCGCGCGGTCAGCGCATCGCCGTCCATCGCCGCGACGAACCGCCCGTCCGACCCGTCAAACATCAGGTAGCCGGCATTGATCGTCGCCTGTCCCCGCGCGGCGTTGCCGGGAAAGAAGGTCACGACCTTGACGCCCACCGCGCGACCGGCCTGCCATGCCGGCATGATCAGAAGATGGCCTTCGCCGCCATCGGGATGCGGAATGGTCAGCACCTGCCGGGGCGGGGCCTCGGCCTGCGCGGCGGCCAGCCCCCGGCGCAGGGTTTCGATCAGGCCGGGCCAGTCGAGCCGCGCGTCGATGGTCTTGTGATCATATACCTGCATCCATGTTCCCCCAATGCCGGGCGCCGGGTTAGCATGGAAAAGGGCGCGGCAAAATCCTTGCCGCGCCCTCTTTGTCGCATATCGCGCACCCGTGCAGGGGTCAGCGGTTGCCGCCCCGGAAATCCAGCCCCACCGACAAAAGGATCGCGATGGTCGAACAGAACGCCCCCGACAGCAGGTAAAGCCCCGCCGCCGACAGCCCGAACTGGCTTGAGGACAAAAGCGCCGTCACAGGCGCGAAACCGGCGCCGAAAAGCCATGCGAAATCCGACACGATGGCCGATCCGGTATAGCGGTTGCGGGCCTCGAACAACGAGGCTACGGCGCCCGAGGATTGCCCGAAGCTGAGCCCAAGGATGAAAAAGCCCGCGAACATATAGATGATCTCGCCGGGTTTGCCGACCGACAACAGCAGCGGCGCCAGAATCGCAAAACCCGCGATCAGCAGCGCCGCCCAGAACAACAGGCGGCGGCGCCCGAAACGGTCGGCCAGATATCCCGAAAGGAACATGGCCATCACGCCGATCACGGCCGCGATGGCCTCGATCACCAGAAAGCTGACCAGCGTTTCGTCGGTGTAAAGAAAGATCCAGGACAGCGGAAACACCGTGACCATGTGGAACATGGCAAAGGTCGCAAGCGGTACGAAAATGCCCAAAAGCACGGTGCGCCCGTCCTCGCGCAGGGTGTCGCCCAGCCGGGTGGGTTGCAGATCGCGCGAGGCGAAAAGTTCCTGGACCTCTTCGCCCGCGACGATGCGCAGCCGCGCAAACAGCGCCACCACGTTCACCGAAAAGGCGACAAAGAACGGATAGCGCCAGCCCCAGTCCAGAAAATCCTGCGCCGACAGGCTGGCCGCCAGATAGGCAAAAAGCAGGCTGGCCACGATCAGGCCCAAAGGCGCGCCCAGCTGCGGGATCATGGCGTAAAAGCCGCGCCGGTTCTTGGGCGCCATCAGCGCCAGAAGCGATGGCATCCCGTCCCAGACCCCGCCAAGCGCAAGACCCTGTGCGAGGCGCAGCACCACCAGAATGATCACGGCCCATGCGCCGACATTTTCATAGCTGGGGATCAACCCCATGGCGACGGTCGCCGTCCCCATCAGAAACAGCGCCACCGTCAGCTTGGTGACCCGGCCGTAACGGCGGTCGATGGCCATGAACAGCGCGCTGCCGACCGGCCGCGCGATAAAGGCCACCGCCAGAACCAGAAACGACAGCAGCGTCCCGGTCAGCGGATCGGCAAAGGCAAAGATCCGTTGCGGAAAGACGATCACCGAGGCGATGGCAAAGACGAAGAAATCGAAAAATTCCGAGGTCCGGCCGATGATCACGCCCACGGCGATATCGGATGCCGAAATGTGATGCGACGGGCCGCTGCCGGCGATGGAATGTGCGCCGGACGGGGCCTTGTGGCCCGATTGGGCGGGGGTAGCGGTGCTGGACATATGCGATGATTTCGTTCTGATCCGGGGACTCGCCCAGCATAGCGCAAAGCCCGCCCGGCGTCTGCCGCATTTGCTGCCTTGTCATATGTCAATTCGGCATATGACAAAACGTCGCATGTGGGAATCGGGTTTATGCTATTATCGAATCGTCGACCGACGGTCGCACTTGCGGCCATGCCAAGCAGCGCGAACAGAGGGACATTGGCAGTCCGATGAAAATTGCTAATAAATTCAAGGGCCTTTGGGGCCTGATTTTGGTGACTCCGTTAGCTGCCTGCAAGGCCGAGGTTCTGGCCCCGGCCGGCGACGTGGCCGCACGGCAGCGCGACCTGTTGGTGATCTCGACGCTTTTGATGCTGCTGGTCATCATCCCGGTGATGGCGATGACGATCTATTTCGCCCACAAGTACCGGGCCAAGAATCAGCAGGCCGAATACCGGCCCGACTGGGACCATTCGACCAAGCTGGAATTCGTGATCTGGGCGATTCCGCTTTTGATCATCGTGACGCTTGGGGCGCTGACCTGGGTCGGGACGCATCTGCTGGACCCCTATCGGCCGCTGGAACGGATTTCCGCCGATCAGCCGGTGCCGCAAGATGTGCAGCCCTTGCAGGTGCAGGTCGTGGCGCTGGATTGGAAATGGCTGTTCATCTATCCCGATCAGGGGATAGCCGCGGTCAACGAAATGGCGGTGCCGGTCGATCGCCCGGTGGAATTCACGCTGACATCCGCCACGGTGATGAATTCGTTCTATATCCCGGCGATGGCCGGCATGATCTATGCCATGCCCGGCATGCAGACCAAGCTGCACGGCGTGTTCAACAATGCCGGCGAATATCGGGGCATCGCCTCGAACTATTCGGGCTGGGGCTTTTCGGGCATGCATTTCAAGGCCATCGCCACCGATCAGGCTGGGTTCGACGATTGGGTCGCCAAGGCGCGCGCCGCCGACGGCACGCTGGACCGTCCCCGCTATCTTGAGCTTGAGGCCCCAAGCGAGAATGTTGCGGCCATGACCTTTGCCCAGATCGACCCGCTTTTGTTCCCGCGCATCGTCAACATGTGCGTCGAGCCGGGCAAGATCTGCATGGCCGAGATGATGGCGCTGGACGCGCAGGGCGGCACCGGGCTTGCCGGCACGATGAACGTGACGCAGCTGACCTATGACAAACATGAGCGGCGCGGCGCCCGCCTGCCCGTCCTGGGATGGGAGCCGTTCCGCGTCGCATCCTTCTGTACCCCGGAAGAGGCCGCGTTGATGTTTGCCGACGCCCCCCGGTCCTTGCCGCGCCTGACCGATGCCGCACCGCTGCGCGGCATGTCGATGGCCCCGCCGCGATCCATCAGGCTCTTGAACGACGATGATGTCACCCTGCTTGCCCCGACCGACGGGCAGGCCGCGCGGAAATTCTGATCGGACACATCATGGCTATTGAATTACCCTCGAATGACACGACGTTCCTGCTTGGCCGTCTGAACTGGGATTCGATCCCGAAAGAGCCGATCGTCTGGGCGACCTTTGCCGTCGTCGCGGTGGGTGGCATCGCGCTTTTGGCGGTGCTGACGAAATACCGGCTTTGGGGCTATCTCTGGAAAGAGTGGTTCACCTCGGTCGATCACAAAAAGATCGGCATCATGTATATGGTGCTGGGTCTGGTGATGTTCGTGCGCGGCTTTGCCGATGCGGTGATGATGCGCATTCAGCAGGTCTGGGCCTTTGGCGGGTCCGAGGGCTATCTGAACGCCCATCACTATGATCAGATCTTTACCGCCCATGGCGTGATCATGATCTTTTTCGCCGCCATGCCGTTCGTCACCGGGCTGATGAACTATATCGTGCCGTTGCAGATCGGCGCGCGGGACGTGTCATTCCCGTTCCTGAACAATTTCAGTTTCTGGATGACGACGGGCGGCGCGGCCATCGTCATGGCTTCGCTGTTCGTGGGCGAATTCGCCCAGACAGGATGGCTGGCCTATCCGCCGCTGTCGGGCATCGGCTATAGCCCGTGGGTCGGCGTCGATTACTATATCTGGGCCTTGCAGGTTGCGGGCGTGGGCACGACGCTTTCGGGCATCAACCTGTTGGTCACCATCATCAAGATGCGCGCGCCGGGCATGACCATGATGCGGATGCCGGTGTTCACCTGGACGTCGCTTTGCACCAACGTGCTGATCGTCGCAACCTTTCCGGTGCTGACCATGACGCTGATCCTGCTGACGCTGGATCGCTATCTGGGGATGAACTTTTTCACCAACGACCTTGGTGGCAATCCGATGATGTATGTCAACCTCATCTGGATCTGGGGCCACCCCGAGGTCTATATCCTGATCCTGCCGCTGTTCGGGGTCTATTCGGAAATCGCCTCGACCTTTTCGGGCAAGCGGCTCTTTGGCTATTCCTCGATGGTTTACGCCACCGTCTGCATCACGGTGCTGAGCTATCTGGTATGGCTGCACCACTTCTTCACCATGGGGTCGGGGGCGTCGGTGAACTCGTTTTTCGGGATCACGACGATGATCATTTCGATCCCGACCGGGGCCAAGATCTTCAACTGGCTGTTTACCATGTATGGCGGCCGGATCCGGTTCGATCTGCCGATGATGTGGACCATCGCCTTTATGCTGACCTTTGTGATCGGCGGCATGACCGGGGTCATGCTGGCGGTGCCGCCGGCGGATTTCGTCTTGCACAACTCGCTGTTTCTGATCGCGCATTTCCATAACGTGATCATCGGCGGCGTGGTGTTCGGCGTCTTTGCGGCGATCAATTTCTGGTGGCCCAAGGCATTCGGTTTCAAACTGAACGTGTTCTGGGGCAAGGTCTCGTTCTGGTGCTGGGTCGTGGGTTTCTGGGTGGCGTTCATGCCGCTTTACATCCTTGGCCTGATGGGGGTCACGCGGCGGATGCGGGTCTTTGACGATCCCGATCTGCGGATCTGGTTCATCATCGCGGGCTTTGGCGCATTCCTGATCGCCTGCGGGATCGGCGCGATGCTGATTCAATACACCGTGTCGATCCTGAACCGGAACAAGCCGGAATATCGCGACGTGACCGGCGATCCCTGGGACGGGCGGACGCTGGAATGGGCGACATCCTCGCCGCCGCCGGCCTATAACTTCGCCTTCACGCCGGTTTCGCACGGGCTTGACACCTGGTGGGAGATGAAGCGCGAGGGCGCCGCCCGCCCGACCAAAAGCTTTGTGCCGATCCATATGCCAAAGAATACCGGGGCAGGGGTCGTTCTGGCCGGGCTTGCCACGATCTGCGGGCTTGCGCTGATCTGGTATATCTGGTGGCTGGCGGCGCTGTCTTTCCTGGGCCTGATCACCGTCGCGATCGCGCATACCTTCAACTATGACCGCGACTATTACATTCCCGCCGCCGAGGTCACCGCGACCGAGGATGCGCGGACGCGGGCGCTGGCACAGGGGGCCTGAGACATGAGCATGACATCACAGGCCGCGCCCATGACCGGGTCCGAAACCGTGCCGCTGGACAAATACTGGGAACTGGAACCCCACCACCACGAAGAGGGCGCATCGACCAGCCTCGGCTTCTGGGTCTATCTGATGAGCGACTGCCTGATGTTCGCGGTGCTCTTTGCGGTTTTCGGGGTGCTGGGGACAAGCTATGCCGCCGGCCCGGGGCCAAAGGACCTGTTCGATCTTGAGCTGGTGGCGATCAACACGGCGATGCTGTTGTTTTCGTCGATCACCTTTGGCTTTGCCATGCTGGCCATGTTCAAGGGCGATCAACGCGGCACGCTGCGCTGGCTGGCGGTCACGCTGTTCTTTGGGCTCTGCTTTCTGGCGATCGAGCTTTACGAGTTCAGCCACCTGATCCATCTGGGTGCCGGACCGCAGCGATCGGCCTTTCTGTCGGCGTTCTTCACGCTGGTGGGGACGCATGGGCTGCATGTCACCTTTGGCTCGATCTGGCTGATCACGCTGATGGTGCAGATCACGAAAAAGGGGCTGATCCCGGCCAATCGCCGGCGCATGGCCTGTCTTTCGATGTTCTGGCACTTTCTCGATGTGATCTGGATCGGGGTTTTCACCTTTGTCTATCTGCTGGGGATGATCTGATGTCGGCTGAACACGCACATACGCATGGTGATCACGGCGACGGCCACGACCACGGCAGCTATGCATCCTATGTCAAAGGTTTCGTGCTGTCGGTGATCCTGACCGCGATCCCCTTTGCCCTGGTGATGAGCGGGGGGGTGGAAAGCCGTGGCCTGACGGCGGTTCTGGTGATCGGCTTTGCCGTCGTCCAGATCCTGGTGCATATGGTCCATTTCCTGCACATGACCGGCAGCCAGGAAGAGGGTTGGACCCTGCTTTCCACCATCTTCACCATCATCGTGGTGGTGATCATGCTGGCCGGTTCACTCTGGGTCATGTTCCACCTGAACACCAATATGATGCCACAGATGGACCATCAATTGCAGGGTCTGGGTTCGTGACCCAGACGGTGGACGGACGGGCGCGCGCCACGCGCCCGCCAGTCCCGCGGCTGGTGCCTTTGACCGGGGCGCTGGCCGTTTTCATTCTGCTTTGCGGGCTGGGCATCTGGCAGGTGCAGCGGCTGGCATGGAAAACCGGGCTGATCGCCACCGTCGAGGCCCGGCTTGCGGCCGCGCCCGTACCCGCGCCGGGGCCGGATGCGTGGCCGGAACTGACCCAAGCCGAGGCCGAATATCGCCGGGTAACGGTCTCAGGGCGCTATCGCCCCGAAAGCGACCGGTTGGTCAAGGCGGTGACCGCGCGCGGGCCGGGGTTCTGGGTGATGACGCCGCTGGACACGGATCGGGGTTGGCAGCTGCTGATCAATCGCGGATTCGTGCCCGACAGCGCGCGCAGGCCGCAGGACCGCGATCTGCCGGCAAACGATGTCACCATCTCGGGCCTTTTGCGCATGAGCCAGCCGGGCGGCGGCTTTCTGCGCGCCAATGATGCGGCGGCCGGGCGCTGGTATTCGCGCGACACCGCCGCCATGGCCGCGGATCTGGGGCTGGGTCCGGTCGCGCCTTATTTCATCGATGCAGAGGCCGGTCCCGACGCGGACGCGTTGCCCATCGGCGGTCTGACCGTGGTCAGTTTTCGCAACAGCCATCTGGTCTATGCCGTCACCTGGTTCTCGCTGGCGGCACTTTGGGCGGGCTGGCTGATCTATCTGTGGCGGCGCGGGGATGGCGGGCGGCCGGGTGCGTCACAGGATATTTGACATAAATCCGATTATCGACAACGTACGGCCGCAGCCCCGCCTCGCCGGCATGGATCACCTGTCCCAAAATGCGTAACGGCCGCCTGTTATCGGGCGGCCGTTTGGCATTTTCAGATCAGGTCGCTTAGAAAGAGCCAAGAGATTTCTGCGCCTGATAGGGGTTGTTGGTGGCCTGGCTGGCATCGCCCAGCGTCAGCACACCGTTGGATCCGATGCTCGCCAGCTTCTTGCCGCCGAACTGTACGGTCTGTTCCGAGAAGTATTGCGCCACCACGTCGTGACGATAAGGCTCGGTGGCGAAGTTCACCTTTTTGCCGGCATCGGGATCGGTGGGCACTTCTTCGGCGACCTGGGTCTGAATCGACTTGGCCCATTTCGCGGCATAGAAATACGCACTCAGCATGCTGTCGTCTTCAGCCTGCGACGGGGCGGCGCTGGTATTGCTGCCCGAAGCACCCGAATCATACGTACCGTTTGCCGCAGCGCCGACCACGCTGCCGACGGTGTTGCCCGTCGTGCTGGCGGCGTTACTGACCGCCGCGCTGACCGCCGACGAGAAATCGAACTTGGCACCGCCGCTGTCGGCGGTTTCCGTTGCACCGCTGACCGAATTGCTGGGCTTGTTTTCGGTGACGGTCTGGTCGTCGGTGTTGTTGGTGTTGCTGTTGGCATTGTTGATCTGGGAGTTCTGTTGATTCAGGGCCGAACCGACCCATCCGAACAGCGATCCCAGCACGGAACCATTTAATAACATGATGCGCTCTCCACATTTCCTGTGAGGCCGAAATTACGCAGGCCGGTCCAAGAATCCACAAATGAGTCTTTAGGATTTTATTCACCTTGATTGCGCGTTGATTAAACGCGCGGCGGGGGGCGCCTTCGCCACGCGACCTTGCGGGTGGCGTGGCCTTGACCTAAATCTTGGATAACAAGGAAAGGACCCGCCATGGCCATGGAAGCCCATGACATCGAAGCCCTGATCCGCAGCGCGTTCCCGAACGCGGCGGTCACCATCACGGATCTGGCCGGCGACGGCAATCACTATGCGGCCGAGGTGATCGACGAAAGCTTTCGCGGCAAGAACCGGGTCGAACAGCAACGCGCGGTCTATGCCGCGCTGCGCGGCAAGATGGACGGTCCCGCCGGCGAATTGCATGCGCTGGCCCTGACCACAAAGGCGCCCGACTGAGGCGATCCCGAAACGAAATCGCAGCGCCGATGCATGGGCGCGAAAGGCAAGGAAATGACCCAGATGACCGATACCCGCCAGCAAATTCAGGATGTTATCGACGGCAATGACGTCGTGCTGTTCATGAAGGGCACCAAGGAAATGCCGCAATGCGGGTTTTCCAGCCGCGTCGCAGGCGTGCTGAATTACATGAATGTCGGCTATCGCGATGTGAACGTTCTGGCCGATGCCGAGATCCGTCAGGGCATCAAGGATTTCTCGGACTGGCCCACCATTCCCCAGCTTTACGTCAAGGGCGAATTCGTGGGCGGCTGTGACATCGTGACCGAGATGACCCTTTCGGGCGAGCTGGATCAGCTCTTTGACAAGGCCGGGATCGCCTATGACAAAGAGGCCGCCGACAAGATCCGCGAGGCGAATGCCTGATCGCCGCCGCATCGGCACCTGAACCCTTTCCGACAAGGCCCCGCATCGCGCGGGGCTTTTTCTTTGCCCGCATTTTGCCGGCAGGGCACCGGAAACCGTTGTTTGCAAATCGCCGCGCCGGGGAAAAAACTTGTTACGCGCGGGACCTTCGGGTGACATCCGCATCGCCTAGCCAAGGGTCATCGAAACCTTGGAAAGGTGAATCAGATGAACCGATTCGCAATGACCGCGCTGGTTGCCGCGACATTGGGCGCCGTGACCGCCCCCGCCGCCGTTCAGGCGCAACGGGCAGGTCAGCCCGCGCTGCGCGCCGAGCTGACGCCCGAACAGCTTGAGCGTCTGCTGCGCGCGGAACCGGGGGCAGAGCATCGCCCGGACCCCCGAACCCGGCCCGTCCCCCCGGCGCACTAAGGTGGCGTTGCCCGCCCGAGATGGGGCACGCCCGCGCGCGATGGATACCGGCCCCGTTCCCACGCCGCCCGCACGCGGATCGCCGGGCGTGCTGGGCGGTGTCGCGGCATCGGCCGTGATCGGGATTTTCCTGGTCGCCGTCTTTTACGTCATCGTGTTGCGGCTGGTCGGGATGGTGGCGCGAAAGCGCCCTGCCCGGCAGCAAGGCTAGACCCGCGTGACGCGCCACGATCGCAAAGCCCCGGCCCGATGCGCCGGGGCTTTGTCGCGTTCACGCCCGTCATTTGCGGCGCCCCTCACACCTCTTGACAGTTGCGAATGAGTTGCATTTACATGCGAACGCGACCACCGGAAAGGAAAGGTTTCGCAATGTCTGTGACCCCGTGGCGGATACTGGCCATGCTTGGCCTTGCGGCGCTGTTCGGTGGCCCGGCCATGGCCGATGACGCGGCGCCGGGGACGCCGGGCGCGGGCTTTGGCGGCGATGGCCGCATGAAGGTCGTGACCACCTTTACCGTGCTGGCCGACATGGCGCGCAATGTCGCGGGCGACGCGGCGGATGTCGTCTCGATCACCAAGCCGGGGGCGGAAATCCACGGCTATGAGCCGACCCCGCGCGATCTGGTCGGCGCGATGGACGCCGATCTGATCCTGTGGAACGGGCTGAATCTGGAACTGTGGTTCAAACAGTTTCTCGACAATCTGGGCGACGTGCCCTCGGTCACGGTGAGCGAAGGCATCACCCCGATCCCCATCGCTGCCGGCGCCTATGAGGGGAAATCGAACCCCCATGCCTGGATGGGCGTGGAAAATGCCGCAATCTATATCGACAATATCGCCCATGCGCTGTCGAGCCGTGACCCCGCCCATGCCGAAACCTATGCCGCGAATGCCGCCGCCTATAAAAAGCGGCTGCAAGATACGCTTGAACCGCTGCGTGCCCGGATTGCCCGCATCCCGCAGGATCGCCGCTGGCTGGTGACCTGCGAGGGGGCTTTCAGCTATCTGGCGCGCGATTTCGGGATGAAAGAGCTGTATCTTTGGCCGATCAATGCCGACCGCATGGGCACACCGCAACAGATCCGCGCCGTGATCGACGGCATCCGCCAGCATGATATCCCCGCCGCATTTTGCGAAAGCACGGTGAACCCGGCCCCGGCCCGCCAGATCGCGCGCGAGACCGGGGCGCTTTACGGCGGCGTGCTATATGTCGACAGCCTTTCGCAAGCCGACGGTCCGGTGCCGACCTATCTGGACCTGTTGCGCGTCACCACGCAGACCGTGGCCGAGGGGCTGGAAAAAGGGCTGACCGCCGCCGACCGAAAGGCCACCAAATGACCCCGACCACCCCCCTGCCCGTTCAGGACGATCCCGCTGGCGGCATTCTGGCCCGCGATGTGACCGTGACCTATCGCAACGGCATGACCGCGCTGAACCATGCCAGTTTCCAGATCCCGCGCGGCACCGTGACCGCGCTGGTCGGCGTGAACGGCGCCGGCAAATCGACGCTGTTCAAGGCGATCATGGGCTTTGTCCCCGTCGCCCGGGGCGAGATCCGCCTTTTGGGCATGACCGTGCGCGAGGCGCTGAGGCGCAACCTTGTCGCCTATGTCCCGCAATCCGAGGAGGTGGATTGGACATTCCCGGTGCTGGTCGAGGACGTGGTGATGATGGGACGCTATGGCCATATGGGTTTCCTGCGCCGCCCCGCCCCGGCCGATCACGCCGCGGTCGAGACCGCGCTGGCCCGCGTCGGCATGCAGGATTACCGCCTGCGCCAGATCGGTGAATTGTCGGGCGGCCAGAAAAAGCGGGTTTTCCTTGCCCGCGCGCTGGCCCAGGACGGCCGGGTCATCCTGTTGGATGAGCCGTTCACCGGGGTCGACGTCAAGACCGAGGAACAGATCGTCGCGCTTTTGGGTGAATTGCGGGCCGAGGGGCGGGTGATGCTGGTTTCGACCCACAACCTGGGTTCGGTGCCGGAATTCTGTGACCGGGTGGTGCTGGTCAAGGGCACGGTGCTGGCCTACGGCCCGACGGAAACCACCTTTACCCGCAAGAACCTCGAGGCCGCGTTTGGCGGCGTGCTGCGCCATTTCACGCTGGGCGGACAGGCGCTGCATGACGATGACGACCCGCGCCGCATCACCATCATAAGCGATGATGAACGCCCGCTGGTTCAATATGACGACCGCACCCATATCCGCGAAGATCTGGCGCGCGAGGACCGGGAATGAGCGTGCTTCTTGATCCGTTCAGCTATGGCTACATGGTCAGCGCGATGTCGGTGGCCGCTTTGGTGGGCGGGGTCTGCGCATTCCTGTCGGCCTATCTGATGCTCAAGGGCTGGTCGCTGATCGGGGATGCGCTGTCGCATTCGGTCGTGCCGGGCGTGGCCGGGGCCTATATGCTGGGCCTGCCCTTCGCGCTTGGCGCTTTCATCGCCGGCGGGCTGGCGGCGGGGGCGATGCTGTTTCTGTCCGAACGCTCGGGGCTCAAGGTCGATGTGGTGATCGGGCTGATCTTCACCTCGTTCTTCGGGCTGGGGCTGTTCATGGTTTCGGTCAATCCGATGTCGATTTCGGTCAACACCATCATCATGGGCAATATCCTGACCATCACCCCCGAGGACACGATGCAGCTGGCCATCATTGGCGTGGTCTCGCTGATCGTGCTGCTGGCCAAGTGGAAGGATCTGATGGTGGTGTTCTTCGACGAAAGCCATGCCCGATCCATCGGGCTGCGGCCGGCCCTGCTGAAAGCGGTGTTCTTTGTGCTGTTATCGGCCTGTGTGGTCGCGGCGATGCAGACGGTCGGCGCATTTCTGGTCATCGCCATGGTGGTGACGCCGGGCGCGACCGCCTATCTGCTGTTCGACCGTTTTCCGCGCCTGATCGTCGCATCGGTCGCGATTGGCGCGGTGACCAGCTTTGTCGGCGCCTATATCAGCTTTTTCCTCAGCGGCGCGACCGGGGGCATCATCGTCGTGTTGCAGACGCTGATCTTTCTGGCGGCCTTTGTCTGGGCGCCCAAGCACGGGCTGTTGGCCAGCCGCCGCAAGGCCGCCGAGGCCCTGCGCAGCCCCCGCACCAATACTGGCACCAACACCGGGACCGGGGCCGCGCCATGACCGAAACCCTGCTCTTGCCGTTCCGTTTCCCGTTCATGTGGGACGCGTTCCTGATGGCGGCGATCATCGCCGTGCCGACGGCGCTCTTGTCCTGTTTTCTGGTGCTGAAGGGTTGGGCGCTGATGGGCGACGCGGTCAGCCATGCGGTGCTGCCGGGGATCGTGCTGGCCTATATCCTGGGCTTTCCGCTGATCCTGGGGGCGTTCGGCGCGGGCATGATCACCACGCTGGCCACGGGATTTCTGGCCGAAAACAGCCGCGTCAAACAGGACACGGTCATGGGCGTGGTCTTTTCGGGCATGTTCGGGTTGGGCATGGTGATGTTTTCCGTCATCACCTCGGACATGCATCTGGATCATATCCTGTTTGGCAACCTTTTGGGGGTGGGGGCACAGGATCTGTGGACCGCGGGTCTGATCGGACTGATCGTCTCGGCCGGGCTTTTGCTGAAATGGCGCGACCTGATGCTTTATGCCTTTGATCCCGCACAGGCGCGCGCCTCGGGGCTGGCGGTGGGCTTTTTGCATTACGGCCTGCTGACGGCGCTGTCGCTGAGCATCGTGGCGACGCTGACCGCGACGGGGCTGATTCTGGCGATCGGGTTGCTGATCGGGCCGGGGGCGATCGCGTTCCTTTTGGTGCGCAGTTTTGGCCGGATGCTGGTGGTCGCGGTGCTGGCCTGTCTGACCTCGACGCTGGGCGGGGTCTATCTCAGCTTTTTTCTGGACAGCTCGCCCGCGGCGACCATCGTGTTGATCCTGACCGCGATCTTTGTGATGGCCTTTCTGCGCCGCACCCGCCAGATCCGCCGCGCAAATGCCATCGCGGAACCCGGCTGAGACAGCTTGTCCCACCCCTGCGCAGCCGCTTGGCCGGGCCAAAGAACCAGAGTAATAAAGTCGGGAACGATCACGGGCCCATCATGACCAACCCGATTCCCCGACTGGGCCTTGCGGCCTGTTTCGCGCTTTTGAACATATTGCCGGCGATGGCGGGCGACGATCCGCCCGCGCTGGATGACCGCCACCTGCCGGCCCTGCCCCGCACGGCCAAGGATCAGGCCCGCGTCAGCGCCGTCACCGCCCCCGCGACCGGGTTTTCCGCCCCCGAGAAATTCGAGACAAAGCCCGGCGGCGCGACCACGGTGCGGGCGCGCGATACGGCGGATGCCTTTTCGCTGTCCTCGGCCAATATGCCCTTTGCGCGGGAAATGGACTTCAAGCTCGGCAACGGGCTGTTTCGCAAAAGCTGGGTCGCGGCGCCGTCATCGACCAAGGCCTCGGATGGGCTGGGTCCGCTTTACAATGCACGCGCCTGTCAGGATTGCCACCTCAAGGACGGGCGCGGCCATGTTCCGGCCCCGGACGAACCTGCGGTATCGATGTTCCTGCGCCTGTCGGTCCCGGGTGGCACCGCGCCCGAGGGCATCGCCGACTGGCTGGCCACCACGCCCGAGCCGACCTATGGCGGCCAGTTGCAGGATTTCGCCGCCAACGGCCTGTCCCCCGAGGGGCGCATGGTCATCACCTATGAGGATGTGCCGGTGACGCTGGGCGATGGCAGCATGGTCACCCTGCGCAAGCCCGGCTATTCGGTTGCGGATCCCGGCTTTGGCCCGCTGGATCCGCAGGTCATGCTGTCGCCCCGCATCGCGCCCCAGATGATCGGGCTGGGCCTGCTTGAGGCGATCCCGGCGGCCGATATTCTGGCCCATGCCGACCCGGATGACGCCAATGGCGACGGCATTTCCGGGCGGCCGAGCATCGTGCCCTCGGTCGAATTCGGGGTGCCGATGCTGGGCCGGTTCGGGCTTAAGGGCGGCGCGCCGACGATCAGGGAACAATCGGCGGCGGCGTTTTCGGGCGATATGGGCCTTTCGACGCCCCTGCATCCCGACCCGCATGGCGAATGCACTGCGGCACAAGGCGATTGCCGCGCCCAGGCCATCGGACAGGAACCCGATATCCGCGACGGGCTTGAGGTGGACCGCGCCAGCCTTGATCTGGTGACCTTTTATGCCCGCAATCTGGCGGTGCCGGAACGCCGCCGCGTCGATGATCCGCAGGTGCTGCGCGGCAAGGAGCTGTTCTATCAGGCCGGCTGTCCCGCCTGTCATGTGCCGAAATTCGTCACTCACCGGCTGAAGGATCGCCCCGAACAGAGCTTTCAGCTGATCTGGCCCTATAGCGATCTTTTGCTGCACGATCTGGGGCCGGGGCTGGCCGACAACCGCCCCGAGGGCCGCGCCTCGGGCAGCGAATGGCGCACCGCGCCGCTTTGGGGGATCGGGCTGACGCAAACGGTTTCCGGCCATGGCGAGTTGCTTCACGACGGGCGCGCGCGTAACGTGACCGAGGCGATCCTGTGGCATGGCGGCGAGGCGCAAGGCGCCCGCGACAGCTTTGCCGGCATGACCAAAGAGGATCGCGACGCCTTGCTTGAATTCATCGGAAGTCTTTGATGATCTTGAAATTTTTCGCGCTTATCCTGATGCTTGGGCTTGGCGTGGGCGCGGCGCGGGCGGATGTCGCCCAGACCGTCAATGACTGGATCCTGCCCGATCTGGCCGGCTTTCGCGTGGCCGCGCAGCAATTGGCCGACAAGGCCGCGACAAGCTGCGATCCCGAGATTCTGCGCCCGGCCTGGAATGCCACCTTTGACGCCTGGCTGCGGGTCGGTTTCCTGCATCTCGGACCGGGCGAGGAACAGGGGCGCAACCTTGCCATCGCCTTCTGGCCCGATCCCAAGGGCATCGGCGCCCGCCAGCAACGCCAGATGCTGGCCGCGCAGGATCCGGTGGTGAACGATCCGGCGAAATTCGCCCAGACCTCTGTCGCGCTGCGCGGTCTTTTCGGGCTTGAGCGGCTGCTTTACCCCGCCGCGCCGCCCGAGGGCAAAGGGGCGGACGATTATTCTTGTGCCCTGATCCGGGCCACGGCCGCCGATCTGGCCCGGATGGCGGCGGAAATCGATGCGGGCTGGCGCGATGGCTATGCCCAGACCTTGCTGAGCTCGGGCCAGCCCGGCAATACCACCTTTCTTTCGGACACCGAGGCCCGGCAGGCGCTTTATACCCAGCTGATGGCCGGGTTCGAATTCGTCGCGGATCAGCGGCTGGGCCGGCCCCTTGGCACATTCGACCGGCCGCGCCCGGAACGGGCCGAGGCCCGCGCCTCGGGGCGCTCGGTCCGCAATATCGAGCTTTCATTGCAGGCGCTGATGGATTTCGCGACCGTGCTGGCCGGCGATACACCAAGGACGCGGGCGGATGTCGATCTTGCGCTGGCGGCGGCGGGCGGGCTGGACGATCCGGCGCTGGCCGGCCTCTCGGAGCCACAGAAATACGTCCGGGCCGAAAACCTGCGTCAACGCGTCCAGACCGCCCAGGACACCGCCGAGACCGAGGTCGGCAAGGCGCTTGGGGTCGAGATCGGCTTTAACTCGGCCGACGGGGATTAGGATGGCGACGCGGCGCGGCTTTATCGCGACATTGGCGGCGGCACTGACGGTGCCGCGGCTTAGCTGGGCCGATGCGGGCGACCCCGCCTTTCTGGCCGCCGCCCGGCAGGGCGAGGATTTCGTCTTGTACGGGCTGGGCGCGGATGGCGCGGCGCGGTTTCACGTCCCCCTGCCCGCACGCGGGCATGCCGCCGCCGCCCATCCGACCCGCCCCGAAGCGGTGGCCTTTGCCCGCCGTCCCGGCACCTTCGCGCTGGTCATCGACTGTGCCCGGGGCGGGATCGCGCATCGCCTCAGCCCACCCGAGGGCCGGCAGTTCAACGGTCATGGCGCGTTCTCGGCGGATGGCGCGCGGCTTTACACATCCGAGGTCGTGGCCGAAACCAGCGAGGGCCGGCTGGGCATCTGGGATGCCGCCGGGAATTATGCCCGCATCACCGATCTGCCCACCGGCGGCATTGGCCCGCATGAATTGCGCCGCCTGCCGGATGGCGGGCTGGTGGTCGCCAATGGCGGCATCCAGACCGATCCCGCCGACCGCACCAAGCTGAACCTTGCGACCATGCGCCCCAATCTGGCCTATCTGTCGCCCGAGGGCGCGCTGGATGAGGTGGTCGAACTCGCCCCCGAATATCGCCAGCTGTCGATCCGCCATCTTGCGCTTGGCCCGGATGGCGCCACGGCCTTTGCCATGCAATGGGAAGGGGATCCGGCCGAGCCGGTGCCGCTTTTGGGTCTGCACAAGCGTGGCGCGGCCGCGCGGCTGTGTCCCCCCGACGAGGCCGAGGCCTGGGCGATGAAGGGTTATGCCGGCTCGATCGCATGGGCTGGCGCGCGGATCGCGCTGACCTCGCCCCCGGGCGGGGTGGTGCATGTCTTTGACGCGCAGGGTGGGTTTGAGCGGGCGATCCGGCGCGCCGATGTTTCGGGCGTGGCGCCGCTGGGCGACGGATTGATGGTGACCGACGGCACCGGCGCCGTCAGCCGCATCGACAGCGACGGCCTGGCGCCGCTGCAACGCTTTGATCTGGCTTGGGACAATCATCTGGTCGCATTGTGATGCGCGGGATGGGTTGCGCAACCGTGGCGGCCCTGTTCTTGGCTGCACCCGTCGCGGCCCAGAACCCACAGGACGATGCAACCGCGCCGCAACCCGACGCAGCCTATGCGGCCAGCATGGCCGAAGCGGCCTGGGACTGGCGGCCCGGGGACCTGATATTTCGCAACGGCGTCAATGCGATAGACGACGCGATGCGGCGCAGTTTCGGCCTGAAATGGGCGTCGGTCGGCATTTTACGGCCCAGCAGCGGCGGCCCGCGCGTGGCCTTTGTCGACCAATCCGACGGCGTGACCGAGGTGATGCTTTATGAACATATCGAGGGTCTTTCCCCCGACGAATACGCCGTCTATCGCCTGCGCGATCTGACCCCGGACGACCGTCCCGACGCACAGATGTGGCCCGGGCCGATGGTGCGGTTCGCCTTGTTCATCACCTATGGCCAGCCCTTCGATACCGAATTCATGCTGGGCGACGGCAAATTCTACAATGCGGAGCTGGCCTATCAAAGCGCCCTGAATGCGGGCATCGTGCCGGGAAAGCCGCTGCGGCTGCGCGATCTGATCGACGCGCCCGGGGACATGGATCCCGCGTTCCGCAAGCTGCTTGGGGCGCATCGCTATTGCCGCTATGAACCGACATTCGACGATTGCTGGACCTATAATCTGCGCGATCAGGCCATCGTCACGACCGACAGCCTGATTGCATCCGGGGCCCTGGAACAGGTTTTCCCCAGGCCCCGGCGGGCGCGTTGAGGGGCCGGGGACGGTATCCGACCCCGGCCCCGCGCGAAGCCGGCCCTTACTGGAACACCGCGTCCGGGTTATCGAGCGAATCCGAACCTTCGAATTCGATCTCGGCCCCGTTCAGCGCCGTCACCGCCCGCTGGATCGAGGCGGTCTGCGTGACCAATGCATTGACCGCGCCCATGATCAGCGCCTCGCCTTCGGCATTGCCGGGGGCAAGCATCTGGTCATAGGCCATGCCGCCATCGGCCCGCGCCTTCAGCGCCGCCAGCTTGGCCACGCTGTCATCCAGTTCGGATTTCAGCTGTGCGTCCACCTCGGGCGCGACCGATGCCACCAATTGCGACAGCGAAGGGCCGGACACGACCGAGCCATCGGGCCGGGCATAGCTGCCGAGATAGACGTTCCGAATGCCCAAACCGTCGTAATAATGGCTGTTCTGGGTATTGTCCGAGAAACAGTCATGCTCTTCCTCGGGGTCGTTCAGCATCAGGCCCAGCTTCATCCGCTCACCCGCCTGTTCGCCATAGGACAGGCTGCCCATGCCGGTCAGCATCGCCTGAACGCCCTTGGCCGGGTCGGCCGTCACCGCCGCGCGCGCGGCACCGCCTTCGGCCCAGTTCGCCGCCATTTCCTGCAAATCGGTAACAAGCAGGTCGGTCGCGGACTTCAGATAGGCGGCGCGGCGGTCGCAATTGCCGCCGGTGCAGCCCTCGCCCTGAATGTAATCGGTAAAGGGGCGTGCACCGGCGCCCGGGCCGGTGCCGTTCAGATCCTGACCCCAGAGCATGAATTCGATGGCGTGATAGCCCGAGGCGACATTCGCCTCGATCCCGTCGGCCTCGTGCAGGGTGCGGATGGTGTCGGGGGTGATGGTCGTCGCGTCAACCTCGGTCGCGCCAATGCTGAATTTCGGGGTCGCGATCACGTTCAGGGTGGAAAGCGGGTTTTCCTCGGACGGGCCGCCATAGGCGCCGCTGTCGACATAATCGATCAGCCCCTCGTCCAGCGGCCAGGAATTCACCCGCCCTTCCCAATCGTCGACGATGGGGTTGCCGAAACGAAAGACCTCGGTCTGTTGATAGGGCACGCGGGCGGCTTTCCATGCCTCGCGCGCGGCGGTCAGGGTCGCCTCGGACGGGGTCGCGATCAACGCGTCGACCGCCCCTTGCAAGGCCTGCGCGGTGGTCAGGCTGTCGCCGTAACCGGCGGCGGCGAGGTCGGCATAGGTCTTGACGACCTCGGCCTGATCAAGGGCGATTGCGGGGCTGGCAAGCAGGGTCGCACCTAGCAGGGCGGCGGTCAGGGTCGGTTTCATCGAATGCCTCGTGGGTCCAGGATGCGGGGCGAGCCGTCGCCGCCATATCGCGCCGACCCGCCCGCCAAAAGATGGCCGAGCATTATTGTCGGAATAAGATTTGTCAATGATCTCGTGCCGGAACCCGGATCAGGCGGCGACACCCCACCAATGCCGCGTCCGGTCGCAATGATAGGCGACGGCGGCGACCGCGGCGGCGCTGTCGCGGCGTTCCAGCGCGTCGATGATCGCCAGATGTTCCTGCATGGCGGATTTGATCCGTTCCTGAACGAACGGCCGCACGCGTTGGAATATCGCCATGCGGACGCGGTTCGCCTCATAGGCGGCGCGCAGGAAAGGATTGTCCAGCCCGCCGGCCAGATAGTCATGCAGCGAAAGATCGACACCGATGGCACGCGATGACAGGTCCGCCGCCCCGTCCGGCGCGGCGGCCTCGGCCAGCATGACCCGGTGACTGTCGCGCAGCACCGCCAACCCGTCCAGCGCGCCCGAGGCGATGCGCCGCCGCGCGCCTTCCTGATCCAGAACCATGCGCGCGTCCAGCGTGTCGCGAATGGTTTCGGGGTGGGCCTCAAGCACCTGAACGCCGCGCTTGGGGATGATATTCAACCAGCCCGAGGCACCGGCATGGCGCACCGCCTCGCGCACGGCGGCCAGCGGATAGCCCAGAATGCCGACCAGCTGCGGCATCGACAGAAACTGTCCCGAGCGCAGATCGCCGCGCCGCAATGCCTCGGTCAGCGACAGCTGTGCCTGGGTGTTGAGCAGCTTGCTTTCGGGCATGGCAATCCTTTCCTTTCCCGTATCTGACACCACAGCCGGCATGGGCATTTTCAAGAAATTGGATAAGGTGTTTTCTGAAATTACGAGTATGCGGTTAATAAACATCCCTACTAACATTTTAGATGAAAGACCAGAAGGCCGGAACGGTCAAGGCGATGGCGGATCGGCCCCAACCCAACAGAACGAGGTTTGCCGATGGCACATTCCCCCAATGGCGCGCGGGACGGCGCGCTTTACAACGAGGACCTTGCCCCCATTCCCGCAGACAAGCGGCAATGGGGCGCGTTCGAGATATTCAACGTCTGGAACAATGATATCCAAAGCCTGTTCGGCTATTCGCTGGCGGCATCGCTGTTCATCACCTATGGGCTGAACGGCTGGGCGGTGTTCGCCGCCATCGTGCTTGCGGGCTTTTTCGTGATGGTTCTGGTGAACCTGACGGGGCGGCCCTCGGTCCGCTATGGCGTGCCTTATCCGGTGATGGCGCGGGCCTCGATGGGGGTTTACGGGGCGCGGTTCCCGGCGCTGGTGCGCGGGATCGTCGCCATTTTCTGGTACGGGGTGCAGACCTATTTCGCCTCGACCGCCGTCGCGCTTTTGCTGAACACGCTTCTGGGGATCGAGCCGGGCGGTACCGGCTTTCTGGGCATGACCGGCGTCGACTGGCTGTCCTATATCATCGTCTGCATCTTTCAGGTCGGGCTGTTCATGATGGGCATCGAATGGGTCGGGCGCTTCCTGAACTGGGCCGGGCCTTTCGTTTATGCGGTGATGATCGCGCTGATGCTGATGATCTGGTGGAAGGCGGGGAACGGCATCTTTGCCGCGCTCGGCTCTATCTTCGAGGGATCCGAGGCGACCGATCCGCGCGGCCCCTTCCTTGGCTTTGTCACCGTCATGGGCACGATGATCGCCTATTTCGCCGCCGTGGTGATCAATTTCGGCGACTTCTCGCGTTTCGTAAGCGATGAAGGCGCGATGCGGCGCGGCAATTTCTGGGGGCTTCCGGTCTCGATCGCGCTGTTTTCGTTCATCGCGCTGTTCGTGACGGCGGGCACGGTGGTGCTGTTCGGCGAAAAGCTGGTCAACCCGGCCGATATCGTGGCGCGGGTCGACAACACCCTGTTGACGCTGGTCGCGGCGATCACCTTTTTCGCGGCGACGGTCGGCATCAATCTGGTCGCGAACTTCATTCCCCCGGCCTATGACATCGCCAACCTTGCCCCCGACCGCATCTCGGCGCGGACGGGCGGGCTGATCACCGCGGGCATCGCTTTTTTCATCGGCGCGCTTTGGGTGTCCTTCATTTCGAATGTGGGGATCGCGTCCTTTGTCGATACGCTGGGCGCGGTGCTGGCGCCGCTTTATGGCATCCTTGTCGCCGACTACTATCTCGTGCGCCGCCAGAAGATCGACCTTGAGGCGCTGTTCAGCGCCGATCCCGCCGGCCCGTATTATTATGACGACGGTTGGAACAAAAAGGCGATCATGGCCTTTGGAATTGCCGCCGTGTTTTCGGTGGCGACGGTCTGGGTGCCGGCGCTGGCCAGCCTGTCGGGCTTTGGCTGGGTGATCGGCGCGCTGCTGGGCGGCATGTTCCATATCATGCTGATGCGCGGTGCAAAGCAGGCGCAGACCACCTGACGCCCCCTGCCCCGGACGGATCTGCGGCCCCGCAATGGCGGGGCCGTTTGCATTCCGGGATGGTATACCATCTACTGAACCCATCCCACGGAATCACCGCCAAGGAGAGCATGGCATGAACCCCCTGAAACAGCGCCTGCGCGCCGGTGAAACGCTCAAGGCCGCCTGGGTCGGACTGGCCAGCCCGGATGTGGCCGAAATCATGGTGCGCCACGGCTGGGACATCATCGTGATCGACGGCGAGCATGGCATCGGCACGCTGGAGGATTGGGTCGCCACCGCCCGCGCCGCCGAGGCCGCCGGGGGGCAGGTCATCCTGCGCGTGCCGGACGGGTCGGACAGCCTGCTCAAGCGGGTGCTGGACCGGGGGTTCCGGTCCATCATCGTGCCGATGGTCAATTCGGCGGATGAGGCCGCCGCCATCGTCGGCGCCTGTCGTTATCCCGGACAGGGCCGGCGCGGATATGCGGCGCCGGTGGTGCGCGGATCGCGCTATGGCGTAACGCCCGGCTACGGGACCGGCGCGGCGACGGACGAGCTTTTGCTGATCCTGCAATGCGAACATATCGCCGCCGTCGATCAGGTTCAGGCCATGGTCGGGGTGGACGGTGTCGACATGCTGTTCATCGGGCCGAACGACCTGGCCGGATCGATGGGGCTTTTGGAACAGCTGACGGCGCCGCCCGTGCAAGAGGCCATCGCCCGGGTCGAAACCGCCGCCAAAGCCGGCGGGCGGTGGCTGGGCACCATCACCGGACCGGGGCGCGACTGGGCCGATCTGGATCGGCTGGGCTATCGGCTGGTGGTCGGGCCAAGCGACATCGCCTTGATGATCGCGGGCGCCCGCGCCGCCGCCCGGACCCGCGACGGCGCCTAGACGGTTTTGCGACGGGCCCGGTGAATGAACGGGCCGCCGCGTTTTATCCGCAGGAATATGCGATAATGCGGATCACCGGGCTGCGGGCGGATTCATGGTCTGTTTTCACCCGATGCGGCGGGATTCCTTGCCAGTGCCGGGTTGAAAATCCGCTCTGGATTTGCTATCTAGCCAGATAGCTGGACAGGAAAAGCCCGATGTGGACGCTGCAAGACGCCAAGAACCGTTTCTCTGCCGTGGTTGATGCGGCCCTTGCCGGGCAACCGCAAGAGGTCTCGCGCCGGGGCAAGCCGGCGGTGGTGGTGCTGTCGGCCGCCGAATATGCCCGCATGCGCGACGCGGCCGAGGCAAGGCGCGGTTCCTTTGTCGAGCATCTGTTGAGCTTTCCCGCCGAGGATGTCGAGCGCGCCAAGGTGGCGGCGCGCGACGTGACCTTTTGAATGATGCTGATTCTGGACACCAATGTCCTGTCGGCACTGCGGCGTCCCGAACGCAGTCCCGCCGTGCTGGCCTGGCTTGCGCGCCAGCGCGAGGAAATGCTGTATCTTTCCGTCGTCACCCTGGGCGAGATCGAGCGTGGCATCACCCGGCAGGAACAACAGAACCCACCCTTTGCGCGGGATCTTCGCGATTGGCTGAACCGGACCGTGACACTGTTTTCGGACCGGCTTTTGCCCTTTGGCCCGGATGAGGCGCGGATCTGGGGCCGGCTGTCGGCACGGATCGGCCATGCCGGCGCCGATCTTTTGATTGCCGCCACCGCATTGGCGCAGGATGCCACCGTGGTGACGGGAAATGTCGCCGATTTTCAGCCGACCGGCTGCCGGATCGAGGATCCGTTCCGGTAAACCCGGCGCAACACGCTTGTGGCAGGCGTTGCGCAAACACCCATATCTGGGTGCGCTGCCAGAAAATACTTGCGAGAATCGGGCTTTGCGGGCATTTACTTACGGAACGAACAGAATAAGACGGCCAAAAGCGTAACAATCGAAGCGAGGCCGCGACGATCCGAGGGGCAGAATGCGGCAAAAGACACGCATCGACAAGCTGGTGGGCGATCATGCCCTGGCGCTTTCCGAACGGCTGCAAGCGCATCGCGCCCAGCTTTTTCCGCCCAATGCCAAGCGGCAATTGCGCAAGTTCACCAGCGGCGAAGTCGCCGAACTCTTGGGCGTCAAGGATGCCTATCTGCGCAAGCTGGATCTGGAAGGGCGCGGACCCAGCCCGGAAACACGGGCGGGCGGGCGGCGATATTACACGCCCTCGGATATTCAGGATCTTCGCAACCTGTTGGAAAAAGGCGCGAAATCGCCCGGCACCTATCTACCCGGCCGGCGCGAGGGCGACCACCTTCAGGTCATCACCGTGATCAATTTCAAGGGCGGCTCGGGCAAGACCACGACCGCCGCGCATCTGGCCCAGAAGATGGCGCTGGACGGCTATCGCGTGCTGGCCATCGATCTTGACCCGCAGGCCAGCCTTTCGGCGCTGCACGGGTTTCAGCCGGAATTCGACCTGCTGGATGGCGGCACGCTTTACGACGCGATCCGCTATGACGATCCGGTGCCGCTGCGCAATGTGATCCAAGAGACCTATTTCACCAATCTGGACCTGATTCCCGGCAATCTTGACCTGATGGAATTTGAACATGAAACCCCGCGCGCCCTTTTGGCGCGCACGGGCGAGGTGTTCTTTACCCGCATCGGCGACCGTCTGGCCGAGGTCGAGGGCGATTACGATGTCGTCGTCATCGACTGTCCGCCGCAGCTAGGCTTTCTGACCATGTCGGCGCTGTCGGCGGCGACCGCGATCCTGGTCACTGTGCATCCCCAGATGCTGGACGTGATGTCGATGTGCCAGTTCTTGCTGATGACCTCGAACCTTCTGGGGGTGGTCGCGGATGCCGGCGGCAATATGTCCTATGACTGGATGCGCTATGTCGTGACCCGGTACGAGCCGGGCGACGGCCCGCAAAACCAGATGGTCAGTTTCATGCGCTCGCTCTTTGGCGAGAATGTGCTGAACCATCCGATGCTGAAATCGACCGCGATTTCGGATGCCGGGATCACCAAGCAGACGCTTTACGAGGTCGAGAAATCGCAATTCACCCGCGCCACCTATGAACGCGCGATCGAAAGTCTGAACGCCGTCAATGGCGAGATCGAGGGCCTGATTCAGGCCGCATGGGGGCGCTGATGGCACGCAAGGACCTGTTGAAAGGCCTGATGAGCGGCGATCCCCCCGCGCGCGAGGATGCGGCCCCCCTGCCCCGCTATGCGCGCGGCGCCATTGGCGCGGTCAGCCGGTCCATCGCCGATTTGAAATCGCGGTCGCTGACCGAGGTGCCCGCCGCCGCCATCGACGATGCCGGCATCCGCGACCGTCTGGACGAGGACCGCACCGGGATCGAGGCACTGAAAGCGTCGATCCGCGAATATGGTCAGCAGGTTCCGGTGCTGCTGCGGCAAAAGCCTGGCGACGACAGCCGTTATGAAATCGTGTTCGGGCGCCGCCGGGTACAGGCGCTGCGCGAGCTGGATCAGCCGGTCAAGGCCATGATCCGCGACCTGTCGGATCGCGAGCTGGTCATCGCCCAGGGTCAGGAAAACACCGCCCGCAAGGATCTGAGCTTTATCGAAAAGGCGAATTTCGCCGCCCAGATGGTGCGCGGCGGCTATGAGCGCAAGGTGATTTGCGACGCGCTTTCCATCGACAAGACGGTGATCTCGCGCATGCTCAGCGTGACCGACGCCATTCCCGAAGCGGTGATCCGGGCCATCGGCGCGGCGCCATCGGCGGGGCGCGACCGCTGGTTGTCCTTGGCCGAGAAATCCGCCGGACGCAGCCCGGACGAGCTTGTCGCCGCCGCCCGGGGCGAGGATTCAGACGCCCGCTTCGTGGCCGTGCTGGCGGCGATGACCGCGCCCAAGCCCGCGCCCCTGACCCCGCGCATCTTGCATGGCGAAGATGGCGATATCCTGGGCCAGGCACGGAAAACAAAGGGAAAAACCGTGATCGAACTATCCGGCGAAGGACGTGCCTTTGCCGATTGGCTGGTCGATCACATGACCGAGCTTCACCGCGACTGGCGCAATTCAGACCAGTAAGGCGGGAAGGATGAGGCAGAGCACAAGCAAAGGAGGCACGAACAGGTAGAGCCAAAAGAAAAGCCCCCCAGGACATACATCCCGAAGGGCCGTTTCTCGATCTAGCACCTCGAAGATAGCGGCTAAGGTTGACAGCTGTCAACAGCGTCCTTGCGGGCGAACGAAGGTTTTTTACCTCGTGATGACAGGATGAAGCATATTTCAATGACGCCCTTTGGGCGGCAACCGGTGACGGCTGGCCTATTGGCGGCGCGCGCATTGGCCGAGGCCCCTGCCCCGCAGGATCGCGCCGACAAATGGGCGCTGCTGCGGGATCTGACCGCGGCGCGCGGCGCCTATGGTGTCAGCGATCGCGATCTGGCGGTTCTGGCCGCGCTGATCTCGTTCCATCCCCGGGCCGAGCTGACCGACGACGCGCAGCTGATCGTCTTTCCCTCGAACGCAAGTCTTTCGGCGCGGACGCATGGCATGCCCGAAAGCACGCTGCGGCGACATCTGGCGGCGCTGATCAAGGCCGGTCTGATCCTGCGCCGCGACAGCCCGAACGGCAAACGCTATGCGACGCGCGGTGCCTCGGGACAGTTGGCGCGGGCCTTTGGCTTTGACCTGCGGCCGCTGCTGGTTCAGGCCGGCGAGATCGCAGCCCATGCCGATACCGCGCGGAACACCCAGGCCCGGATGCGCGACCTGCGGACCAGCATCACCATTCATCTGCGTGACGCGATGAAGCTTATCGCTTGGGGACGCAATCAGATCAGCGCCTGCTGGGACCAGCTAACCGAGGCGCTGACGTTGATGCAACGACATCTGCGGCGCAAACTGGATGCGACGCATCTGGAACGCATGCAGCGCGCGGCCTTTGACCTGGTGACGCGGATCACAGATTTGATCCCGCCCGAAACAACGCAAACAAGCGCCAATGACAGCCAAAATGAGCGGCACCTACAGAATTCAATCCCAGACTCTCATGAATCTGAATCCTGCACAGAAGATGCGCGAGACAAGGCAAAGCCAGCGACCGATCCCGCAACGCGGATCCCGCTTGGGCTTGTGCTGAAAGCCGCGCCCGATCTGGCGGATTATGCACCGGGTGAAATCCGCACGCCACGCGATCTGTTGGATACGGCGCATCGCCTGCGTCCGATGTTGGGTATTGGCGAAGAAACATGGCACGATGCCTGTCGCATCATGGGCCCCGAACCGGCGGCGATCACGCTAGCCTGCATGCTGCAAAGCGTTGGCCGCATCGCCAATCCGGGCGGCTATCTGCGCAATTTGTCGCATCGGGCGCGGCGCGGACAGTTCTCTGCGGCGCGGATGGTTCAGGCGTTGCTGCGGGCGGAACGGACCTGTCCCGGTTGACTTTGTTGACAGCTGTCAACCGACTGAACTTCGTGTTGCACCTTTCCGCTAGGAATTTCATATTCCGGGCATAACGATCACGGCATTCATTGAGGCGAAGCGATATCAGAATGAACGCGACTCCAGATGACGAAACGACACGACCGCCGCGGCGCATGCTGCGAGATGCCGAACCGTCAGAGCTTTTCATCACCATTCCCCAGCTTGGCGATCTGGTCAAACTGCGCCCCCGCCCGGATGAAAACGGGTTGGGCTTTCTGGCCCGGCTGCGCGCCTCGACCACGCCCGAAGAGGCGGTGACCTTTACCGCCTTTGCCGCCCTGCCAAGCGCGGCCGCCGGATGGGGCTATGAATGCCTGCGCCTGATGGCGGATCATCTGCAACCGCAGGAACGCCAGATGATGCAGCTGATCGCGAATTGGCTGGCCGATCCGACCACGCGGCAACGCCACGAAATCATGCGAGAGGCACTTTGGGCGCCGAACCGCAGCCCCTCGGTTCTGTTGGCGCTTGGGGTTGGCTGGTCGACCGGTGGGCCCGCGCCCAACGATCCCGAACGATCCCCGCCGCACAAGACGCCGGTGGCGTTGAACAGTGCGGTTCTGTCCTGTCTGGCGCGGGCCGAACTGTCGCGCCGCTCATTCTACCTTGCCCGTTTCCTCGATATGGCCGAGGCGCTTTTCCGCGCCTATTGATGTGACATGACCCTGACGCTGCAAATTGAAAATTTTCATGTACTGGACGATGGCGGACCGGTCAGCATTCTGGTCCCGGAAACGGGGATCCAGGTCGGACGCCGCTCGGGGATGGATTGGGTTTTGCCCGATGCCAGTCGCTATATCTCGGGGCATCATTTCGATGTCAGCTTCGATGGCGGCAAATGGAGCCTGCTTGACCGGTCGACCAATGGCACCTTTCTTCAAGGCCATCGCCACCGGCTGGACGGGCCGCATCCGCTTGCCCATGGCGACCGATTTCAGGTCGGGCAATATGTGATCGTGGCGCTGTTCGATCTGCAACAGGGCAGGGGGATGACACCCGGCTCGTTGCCCGCGCATCGCGTCGACAGCCCCGTGGTCGAGCCGATTTCGGACGACCCTTGGGCGGTGGGGGCGGTGCATGAGCCGATCGATGTCTATCCCGCCGAAGCCGTGCGCCACAGTCCCGACTTTTCGCGCGACTTCGTCCCCTTCACAGCCCCTGAACCCGAGGCGGCACCGACGCCCGCGCCAAAGGCCCCGGTCGCGACCGTGCCCCCGGTCAGTCCGGCGGCGTTGACAGCTGTCAACCCGGATGAACCCTCGGCGATCCTGCGCGCATTTTGCGAGGGGGCGGGACTTTCGATCGAATATGCCAAGGATGTCCCGACCGAGGAACTGGCCCGGGCGCTGGGTCAATCGCTGCGCTCGACCACGACCCATATCATGGCCGCCCTGCAGGATCGGGCGGCGGCCCGCCATTTCACCCGGGCCGGCGAACGCACGATGCGCGGCGCCACCGATAACAACCCGCTGAAGTTTCTGCCCGATGCCGAACAGGCCATGGACGCGCTGTTCCTGCGCCCGCGCGCGGGCTTTCTGACCGGCGCGGACGGGTTCGATGCCGCGCTTTGGGATCTGCGGCGGCACCAAAGCGCGCTGTTTGCGGCATTGCAGCCCGCGCTTCTGGCCCTGCTTGAGGATCTGGACCCCAGCCGGATCGACGCCGAGGCAAAGGGTAACCAGCTGATTGGAAACAAGAAATCCAAATGCTGGGACGATTTCGTTGCCCGTTGGGACGCCAAGACAGCCAGCGAAAACGGCATTCTGGACGAATTCATCCGCCTGTTTGCCCAGGCC
Organism: Paracoccus mangrovi; assembly: GCF_042648425.1. Classification (NCBI taxonomy): domain Bacteria; kingdom Pseudomonadati; phylum Pseudomonadota; class Alphaproteobacteria; order Rhodobacterales; family Paracoccaceae; genus Paracoccus; species Paracoccus mangrovi. The sequence goes on from NZ_JBHRXJ010000015.1 coordinate 38,641, forward strand.
TATCGAAAAGCGCATGATCGCGACGGCCTGCCGGATTGATCGCGGCCCGTTGATTTGAAGAGGTATTGATTTGGCTGCGTTCAACCTGCTTGAGCCGATCACCCCCGAAATGCCCTGCGGCCCCGATCTGGAGCAACGGGACGACCCGGATTTTCTGGACTATTACTATGAGGCGGAATCGCGCCTGCCGGAACGATATTTCACCCCCGGACTGGCCCCGGACGGGCGCGAGGATCGGCAATTCGATCCGCGCTCGGTCGATCTTGCGGCCGAGACGGCGGCGATTCACGGCCTGTTGAAACGGACGCGCGATCTGCGGCTGGTCAGCCTGCTCGCGCGGTTCCAGATCCTTGCCGGCAAGCTGGAAGGTTTTGCCGACACGCTTGAAGACATGGCCGCGATCCTTGGGCAATGGCCCGATGAGGTGCATCCGCGCGGGGCGGATCGTCGTGCCGCGATGGATTCGCTGAACAGTCAGCCGGCGGTGGTGATGCCGCTTTTGCATCTGCCGGTCTTGTCGAATTCCGAACTGACGCTGCGCCGCTATATGGTCGCGACTGGAAAGGCCGAGCCGCGCGCCGGGGAACGCGAACTGGTCGGCACGGACATTCTGTCGCCGCTGCGGGTCGATGCGAATCATAAGGCGGTGGCGGTGGTTCAGGACCGGCTCAGCCGGGCCTCGGATGCGCTGCACCGGATTCAGAAACTGGCGGCCAGCCATCCCGACACGCCGCTTACCCTGGATCTGGGCGCGTTGCGCGCGGCACTGACCGACATGCAGACGATGATCGCCCAGGCCCGGCCGGACCTTCAGCCATGGTCACCGACGGCCATCGATCCGCAGCCCGATCCCGCCCCCGAAGAACCCGCCCCGTCATCCGACGCACAGGCCGTTCCGGCCGCCGCGCCCAAGCCCGCGCAGCGCGTTCCCGATCGCGCCACGGCGGCGGTGACCCTTGATGCCGTGGCGCGCTGGCTGGCGGGAAATGAGCCGTCATCTCCGGCACTTGTGCTTGTGGCACAGGCGCGCGCGCTGGTCGGAAAGCCGCTTGTCGAGGCGATCGAGGTGCTGATGCCGGCCCAGGCCCCCGGGGCGAAATTGCGCATCGGACAGGGCAGTCCCTTCATCCTGTCGATGGACAAGCTGAAGGCGCTGACCCAGTCCGGTCTGGACGGGCAGGGCGGGGGGGATCCCGCACCCGCCCCGATCACGCCGCCTTCTATTGGCAGACGTGCAGACATTGTCTCGCAACTACTTGGGGTTGAGGGTTATTTTTCTGCATTCGAGCCCGCCAGCCCGGTGCCCTTGCTACTTGCAAAAGCGCGTGAAATGCTGGACAAACGCTTCGACGCAATTGTTGCTGAATTATTGGCTTCCCAAGTGGAACCCGGACAAGGCTGATCTGTGTTAGGGAATTGACTCAGTGCCCGTTATAAGTTTGCCTTGCCCAGTGGAGGATTGACCTGATGGCTTCGGACAAGTCGACCGATTTTATCAAACGCAACCGCCCGCCTCGGGTGAATATTTCCTACGAAGACCCTTACGATTCCGAAAAGATGGTCGAGCTGCCCTTTGTTCTGGGCGTGATGTCCGACCTGTCCGGCAATGCGTCCGAGGTCGACAAGCCCGAAATGGAAGAGCGCGACTTTGCCGACGTGACCGCCGCGACGCTGGACGACTATATGAAAAGCGTCGCCCCCGGGGTTTCGTTCAACGTCGAGAACAAGCTGGGCGAAGGCGATGGGCGCATGGGCGTCACGCTGAAATTCGAAAGCATGGATGATTTCAACCCGGCTGCGGTCGCCCGCCAGATTCCGGCGTTGAAAAAGCTGCTTGAGGCGCGCCAGCATCTGGCCAACCTGCAACGCTATATGAACTCCAAGCCCAAGGCGCAGGATCAGATCCGCAAGCTGCTGAACGATCCCGAACTGATGGCCGCGCTGGCTGAGCGCGAAGACAAGAAATCCGTTGACGGAGAGGATAGCTGATGGCGCAAGAATCGCAGGCCCGCGCCAGCGAAGCCGGTGCCCTTACCGGACTGGACGAATTCTCGGACATCCTGAAACAGACCATCAAGCCGCGCACCGATATCGCCGCGAAAGAGGTCGACAACGCCGTCGTCGCGCTGGTGCGCGAGGCGCTGGATGACGAAAGCCTGATCGCCGAGGACGTGATCGACACCATCGATGCGATGCTGTCGAAGCTGGACCAGAAGCTGACCGAACAGCTGAACGAGGTCATCCACAACGAGGATTTCCAAAAGCTGGAATCGTCGTGGCGGGGGCTGGCCTATACGGTCAACAATTCGGAAACCGACGCCTCGCTGCGGGTGAAGGTGATGAACGCCTCGAAGAAAGAGCTGCAACAGATGATGCGGCGCTATCCGGGCGCGAAATGGGACAAGTCGCCGCTGAACATGCGCGTCTATGAGGCCGAATTCGGCACTCTGGGCGGCAAGCCTTTCGGAGCGCTGATCGGCGACTATTATTTCGATCACGGCACTGCCGATGTGGCGCTGTTGCGCGACATTTCCAAGGTTGCGGCGGCGGCACATGCGCCGTTCCTGTCGGCCGCGGCGCCGGAACTGCTGGGCATGGACAACTGGACCGAGCTGGGGACGCCCCCGGATCTGTCGGAAATCTTTGACACGCCCGATTACGCGGCCTGGAACAGCCTGCGCGATTCCGAAAATTCGCGCTATGTCGCACTGGTCGCGCCGCGCGTTCTGGCGCGCGAACCCTATGGCCAGAATTCGAACTCGGTGGTTGAGGAATTCAACTTCGAGGAAGAAACCGACGGCCACGAGGGCAAGAAATATTCCTGGATGAACGCGGCCCACGCCATGGCCGTGAACATCAACCGCGCGCATAAGGAACACGGTTGGACCGTGCAAATCCGGGGCGTGCAATCGGGTGGCGAGGTGCTGAACCTGCCGACCCATAATTTCGATACGGGTGACGGGTCCAAGGATCTGAAATGCCCGACCGAAGTGTCGATCACCGATCGCCGTGAGGCAGAATTGTCCAAGGCCGGTCTGATTGGTCTGATCCATCGCAAGCACACCGATAAGGCCGCATTCATCGGTGCGCAAACGTTGTACCGGCCTAAAAAATACGTCGACGATCAGGCAACCGCCTCGGACAACATGTCCTCGCGGCTGCCCTATATCTTCGCGGTGTCACGTTTCAGCCATTATTTGAAGTGTATGGTGCGCGACAAGATCGGGCAAAGCCCGGATCGCCTGCAATTGCAGACACAGTTGCAAACCTGGATTAACAAGTATGTGTCCGGGAATCCTGAAAGCGCTTCCGAGCGTGAAAAGGCAAAGAAACCCTTGGCTGGCGCCAAGGTCGAAGTGGTGGAAGACGAGGAAAATCCCGGGTACTACATGGGCAAATTCTATTTGAAGCCCCACTTCCAACTCGAGGGCATGGATGTAGGCATGTCGCTCGTATCCAAGCTGCCCAAGGGCAAGTAACTTTTTGAAAAGTCTACCGTAGTCAAGGAGCGAATCTAATGGCTGTTGATATCTTTCTGAAACTGTCCAATAACATCAAAGGGGAGTCGCAGGACGATACCCACCGCAACGAAATCGACGTGCTTGCCTGGAATTGGGGTCTGACCCAGTCGGGGACCACTCATGTTGGTTCCGGTGGCGGCGGCGGCAAAGTCAACGTTCAGGATATTACCCTGACCAAATACGTTGACCTGGCCACCAACGACCTGATCAAGCGTTGTACTTCGGGTGAGCACATCGAAAGCGGCGAGCTGATTGTCCGCAAGTCGGGTGGTGCTGCTCCGGTCGAATATTTCCGTATCAAACTGCAGAACATCATGATCACCAGCTATTCGACTGGTGGTGCCAAGGACGGTCTGGATCGCGTTCAGGAAACGCTGACCCTGAACTTCCGCAAGTTCGAAGTCGCCTACACGCTTCAGGAAGAAACCGGTGCCGCCGGCGCCGAGACCCTGGCGGGCTGGGACGTCGCCGAGAACAAGGAATGGAACGCCTAATCCGCGTTTCCTTCACGATGTTCGGGAACAGGGTCGGCGCATGCTGGCCCTGTTTCTTTGACTGCCATACGCCCCGCGGGCCGGGGCTTTGGGTAAGGTGGGCATGACTTCGCGGCGTTCTTCCTCGGATAACAGGGAACCGGGCCGGGGCGGTCTGCGGGAAATGTCGCTGATGCATATTTTCCGCGATTCCGCCGCGCGTCGGGATTCGCGCGATCAGGGGCATCGTTATGTCGATGGCGACCGCGATCTGACCCTGCTCAGCCAAAAGCGCCGCGAAGGCGCCAGCGAGGAATCCCTGCGCCGCAATCTGGCCCGCGATATCGCAAGCCTGATGAACACGATCCGGCTGGATGTCTGTGTCGATCTGACGGAAAATCCCCGCGTGCGCAATTCGGTCATCAATCACGGCTTTCAGGACATGGACACGATCTGGCGCGAAAACCGCACGCCCGGCGATCTGGCCCATGCCATCCGCGAGGCGCTGATCCGCAATGAGCCGCGCCTGCGCGCCGAAACGCTTGAGGTGCGCATGGATGACGCCGCCCCCAGCGTGGAACAGCGGCTGACCTTTGAAATCGTGGCCGAGATGATTGCCGACCCGACCGATATTCCGCTGCAATTTTATGCCGAGGTCGATCCGGCGGCGGGCAAGATCGCGATGAAACGGATGCAGGGCGAGGCATGAAAAAGGCCTTTCGCGACGCCTATGAGCGTGAACTTGATGTGCTTTACGAACGCTCGGCCGAATTTGCGGCCGAGTTTCCCGGCCTGGCCGACCGTCTGGGCGGGGTATTGCGGGAAAATATCGACCCGACCATCGCCGGCCTGCTGGAGGGGACTGCCTTTCTGGCCGCCCGCGTCCAGCTAAAGCTGGACGAGGAGTTTCGCGGCTTTACGACCGAACTTCTGGAACAGATTTTCCCCGATGCGCTTGCGCCGGTGCCCAGCTGCATGATCGTGCAGGCACCGCCCTTGACTCGTCAAAGCAGCGATGGCGCGCCCAAGCGGTTCGCGCGCGGGGAATATCTGGATGCGCGGTTTCGCGATTCCGACAAGCGCGTGACCTGTCGTTTCAGCCTGACCGCGCCCCTCGATGTGCTGCCGCTGGATATCGCCGCGCTGACCTATCACGACCGGACCACGACGCTGGGCGGGCTGGGCCAGGATCCCGATTCCGCGACCAAGGCCGGGCTTCAGATCGATCTGAAGCGCAGCGATGGCGAGCCGGTTTCGACCCACGCGCAGGATGCGCTGACATTCCATTTCTCGGCCGATCATCCGCGCGCCATCGCGCTTTACGAACAGGTGCATTGCAATGTCACCCGCGCCTCGCTCAGGTGGTTGCAGCCAAATGGCGATCCGGCCTTTATCCGCCTGCGCCCGCAACAGATCGAGCAGATCGGCTTTGACCGCAACGAGCTGTTGTTCGACCGCGACGGGCGCATGTTCGAAGGCTTTGCGATCCTGCGCGACTATTTCGCGTTCCAGCGCAAATTCATGGGGATGCGGATCACCGGGCTGAAATCCATGCTGGGCCGGATCCCGACCCAGGACGTCCAGCTGATCCTTGAATTCGACCGCGCCAATGACGAACTCGCGCGGCAGATGCAAAAGGGCGATCTGCGGCTGAACTGTGCGCCGGCGATCAATCTTTTTGAGGAAAGCTCGAACCAGGTGCGGCTGGACGACCGCCGCCACGAATATGTGGTGACCCCGGATTCCAGCCCGATCACGCATTACGAAATCCAGCGGATCGAGCGTGTCCATGCCAGCTATGGCACCGCCCATGACCGGGTCGAGGTGTTTCCGCTTTACGCGCTGCCGCAAAACGCCACCGCGCCGCGCGCCACCTATTACTTTACCGCGCGGCGCAAGCCCCGCCGCCTGACCGAGACCGAGCGCCGCGCCGGTCTGCGCCACGATTATCGCGGGACCGAGACCTTTATCTCGATCTATGAGCCACCGGAAACCGTCGTCGCGCGCCGGGCGCAGCGGCTGCATATCCGGGCGCTCTGTTCGAACCGGCATCTGCCGGCCGCGCTGCCGCTGGCGGGGTCGAATGATTTCAACATGGTGTCCGATCAGGCGCTGCCGCTGACCTGCGTCAACGGTCCCACCCAGCCACGCGAAGCGATGTCGGAAATCGAACGCACCGGCCCGCACCGGATGGGGCAGGGGGATGTCTATTGGCGGCTGATCTCGTATCTGTCGCTCAATCATTTCGGGCTGGATGACCGTTTCGGCCGCGATGGCGCCGCCAGCCTGCGCGAGATTCTGACGCTTTTCGCCGATGCCTCGAACAACGTGACCGAGGCCCAGATCGCGGGCCTTGTCGGGCTGACCACGCGGCCCGTCACCCGTTCGATCCGCCGGCCCGAGGGGTTCTTTCCCGCCCGCGGGCTGGAACTGACCCTGACATTCGACGAAACCGCCTTTGAAGGCAGTGGCATCATTCTTTTGGGGGCGGTGCTCGACCGGTTTCTGGCCGAATATGCCAATGTGAACAGCTTCACCCAGGTGGTGATCCACTCGCGCCAGCGCGGGTTGATCAAACGCTGGACGCCACGTACGGGGCTGGGGCCGCTGATATGACCAAGGCCGGGCCGATGACGGGCGAGGCGGGCTTTCTGGCGCTGCTGCGCCGGCTTGAGCGCGAAGGCGAGGGCCGCCCCCGCATCGGCCGTTCGATCCGGCGCGCGCAGGATATCGTCGATATCGGGCAGGATCCGCAGCTGGCCTTTCCGGCCGAAGAAATCAGCGCCGTCACCCCCGCCGACAATGCCCGCACCAATATCCGCGCGCAATTCATGGGCTTTTTCGGGCCCCAGGGCGCGCTGCCGCTGAACACGACCGAAGAGGTCCTGCGCTGGCAGGAAGAGGGCGAAGAGGCATTTGTCCGCTTTACCGACATTCTGTCGGCGCGGTTTTATCAGCTGTTTTTTCGCGCCTGGTCGGACGCCCATGCCATCACCCAGCACGACCGCCCCGACGAGGATCGCTTTGGCACCTATGTCGCGGCGGTGGCCGGGATCGGTTCGCCGGCGTTTCAGAACCATGACAGTTTCCCCGACATCGCCCGCCTGCCCCTGGTGCCGATCTTTGGCGGCCGGGTGCGCAGCGCCGTGCGCCTGCGCCAGATGCTGGCAAGCTATTTTGGTTATGACGTCGATATTGCCGAACATCTGCCCTGCTGGCTCGAGTTCGAGGCCGACGACATGCGCGGGCTGGGGCAGGGCGGCGGTCTGGGACAGGACGTCTATCTGGGCGCGCGGCTGCAATCGGTGAACGAAAAGATCTGCATTCGCGTCAAGCTGCCGGACGCGGCCGAATATCGTAATTTTCTGCCGGGGCAGCCGCGGCATCTGCGGCTGGCCGATCTGGTATTCTGGTATCTGGGCAAATGCGTCGAGGTGGATCTGGCGCTGCTTTTGCCGCCCGATGCCATTCCGCCCGCGCGGCTTGGCGGCGATGCCGCCATTGGCTGGCTTGCCGCCATGCGCCCCGAAGGCATTTCCCGCGTTTCCGATTATATCGAAGTCGCCCGTTTCGCATTGACCCGCGAAGGTGGCGCACAGACTGAGAGAGGCCAGGCATGACCGCAATCACCATCGAGAAATTCGCCGGCAAGATGAACCGGCTGGGCTATGAGGCCTTTTTGCAGGCGATGCGGCAGGCGCGCGGCGATGGCAACCGCAATGTCGAACTGAGCCATTGGCTGTTTCATGCGATCTCGCATCAGGATGGCGATATTTCGGTCACCTTGCGCGGGCTGGGGCTGGACCGGGGCCGGGTGCTGAAAGACCTGGGTCAGGCCATCGACCGGCTGCAAAAGAACGTCACCGAAACCCCCGGCATTTCCGAACGTCTGGCCGACGGGCTGAACCACGCATGGACCTATGCCACGCTGTTTTTTGGCGAGGCACAGATCAGGACCGGCCATCTTCTGGTCGCGCTGCTCAATGACCTGACCTTGCGGCGCGAGATCGAACAGTATTCCGGCATTTTCGCCGATATGTCCGCCGAACGCATCGGGGCCGAGGCGCGCACCCTCTGGGCCGATTCCGAAGAAGAGGACATGCGCCCCATGGACGGCACCGGCATCGGGGCCGGATCCGCCGGGCGCAGCGAAGGGCAGGGGGCCTCGACCGCGCTGGGGCGGTTCTCGGTCGACATGACCGCGCAGGCGGCGGATGGCAAGATGGACCCGGTCGTCGGCCGCGACGACGAAATCCGCCAGATCATCGACGTCTTGATGCGGCGGCGTCAGAACAACCCGATCCTGACCGGCGAGGCCGGCGTCGGCAAGACCGCCGTGGTCGAAGGCTTTGCCCAGAAACTGGCCGCGAATGAGGTGCCGCCCACGCTGCAAGGCATGCGCCTGCACATGCTGGATATCGGCGCCATGCAGGCCGGCGCCAGCATGAAGGGCGAATTCGAACAGCGCCTGCGCTCGGTCATCGACGAGGTGCAGGCCAGCCCGGTTCCGATCATCCTCTTCATCGACGAGGCGCATACGCTCGTTGGCGCCGGTGGGGCCGCGGGGACGGGCGATGCCGCGAACCTCTTGAAACCGGCGCTGGCGCGCGGGACGCTGCGCACCATCGGGGCCACCACCTGGGCCGAATATCGCAACTATTTCGAAAAGGACCCGGCGCTGACCCGGCGGTTCCAGCCGATCGCGGTGGATGAGCCCTCGATCGAGGTCGCCTGCTATATGATGCGCGGGCTGCTTGGCCCGATGCAGACCCATCACAAGGTCCGCATTTCGGACGCCGCGCTTGAGGCGGCGGTGAAGCTCTCGGCGCGTTACCTGCCGGCGCGGCAATTGCCCGACAAGGCGGTGTCGCTGCTGGATACGGCCTGCGCCCGCGTGGCGGTCAGCCAGTCGGCGATCCCGGCCCGCATCGCCGATCTGCGTGCCGAAATCGCATCCTATGAAAGCGAGATCACCGCCCGCGAGGCCGAGCGCGAGCTGGGCGAGGCCGACGAGGCCCGGCTTGAGGAAACCCGCCAGCGGCTGAGCGACGCACAGGCGAAACTGGCCGAGCTGGACCGCGCCTATGCGGATGAAAAATCGCTGGTCGAACAGATCCTTGACCTGCGCCGCCGTCTGGCCGAACGCGAGGGCGAGGAGTTTGACGAGGATGCCGTCCGTACTGAGCTGACCGGCGCCATGGATCAGCTGGGACAGATCCATGCCGATGACCGCATGATCTGGCCGCATGTCGACGAACAGGCGGTGGCCAGCGTCATCAGCGACTGGACCGGCATTCCGGCCGGCCGCATGGTCGCCGACGAATTGCAGGCGGTTCTGGGTCTGGCCGACCATCTGCGCGAACGCGTCATCGGTCAGGATCAGGGCTTGCAGATGATCGCGCGGCGCGTGGAAACCGCCCGCGCGGGCCTTGGCAACCCGGAAAAACCCATTGGTGTCTTCATGCTCTGCGGCCCCTCGGGCGTCGGCAAGACCGAAACCGCGCTTGCGCTTGCCGAGGCGCTTTATGGGGGCGAACAGAACGTCATCACCATCAACATGTCCGAATTCCAGGAGGCGCATTCGGTCAGCCTGCTGAAAGGCGCGCCCCCCGGCTATGTCGGTTACGGCGAGGGCGGCCGCCTGACCGAGGCGGTGCGCAGAAAGCCCTATTCCGTCGTCCTTCTGGACGAGATGGAAAAGGCCCATCCCGATGTCCACGAGCTGTTCTTTCAGGTCTTTGATAAGGGCCGGATGGAGGACGGCAATGGCCGCCCGATCAATTTCCGCAACACGCTGATCCTGATGACCTCGAATGTGGGCACCGGCACGATCATGACGCTGGCCCCCGAGGGCACGATCACGGATGCCGAGACCATGGAATCGGCGCTGAAAGAGGAACTTCTGGGCACCTTCCCGCCGGCGCTTCTGGGGCGGATCGTGTCGATTCCCTATGTGCCGCTTTCGGCCGAGGTGCTGGGCGGGATCAGCCGGCTGAAGCTGGGTTCGGTGGCGCGGCGCATGCGGGATTCGCATGGCGCGCAACTGGTCTGGGGCGATGAGGTGATCGACCATATTGTCGCCCAATGCCGCGACCCGGACAGCGGCGGGCGGATGATCGACAACATCATCACCAATTCGATCCTGCCGGATCTCTCGCGTCAGGTGCTGTCGCGCATGGTGTCCGGTCAGGCGATGTCGGATGTGACGATCAAGGTGGCCGAGGGCGGTTTCGCCTATGATTTCGCCTAGCGGATATAGGCGCTGGCCACCCCGATCAGGGCCTCGGTGCCGATCTCGTGGCCCAGCTGGTCAAAGAAATCCTGTGCCAGATTGCCGGCCGCATCGCTGATCGTGGTGGGGCGGTTGCCGGTGGCGACGGCAAGGATCAGCTGATGGGTGTCGCGGGCCTGACCGTCGCGCGCGACCGGCACGTCAAAGCTGATCCGGCCCCCGGAATTGATCAGAAAACGCCGCAGGTCATGGGTGACGCCATTGTCGTCGACCATCAACAGCGTGACATAGCGCCCGGCGCCGCCCGTCACCGTGCCGCGCAGCGAATCCCCGGCCGCGACATCCTGTGATTGCAGCTGCACCGCAAGCGGAAACACCGGATAGCGCGGGTCGCGCCGGGCAAAGGCCAGCGCCGGGCATTGCCGGGGATCCAGAAGGATCGCCTGACCCGTGACCTCGGTTTCCAGCCCCTGGGTCAGGTCGCGCAGCAAGCCGGGCACCGGCCCGTCATTCGCGGCCAGAAGGTTCAGCCGGATCTGCCCCTCGGCCGTCAGCGCCGGCAGGGCCAGCAGGCAACTGCCGGTCACGCTGGTCTGAATGCGCTGAAAAAGCTCGACCAGCCGGGGATCGGTTTCGGCGGTGGTCTCGGCCGGTGCGGGATCCGGCGGGGGTGGGGGCGGTGCCTCGGCCCCCGAGGCCATCGGCAATGCCATGTTCTGAAGCAGGGGCGCGGCGTCGGGCCCCGGATCGGCCGGATCGTCGGGGCCGGGTTGGGGGTCGGTGGTCGGGCTCAGCTCGGGCGCGGGGACGGGGGTGCTGACCGGGCTCAGCACCTCGCCCGGGCCGGTTTCGCCGGGCAGCGACAGCGCCGTCAGCTCGATCTGGGCCGGGTCCGAGGCCGGCGCCTCATGCCAGTTCCATTGCCAATGCGGTTGCCAGACCAGCGCACCCGCCGCCGCGGCATGAACCGAGACCGAGATCGCGGTCGCAATCACCCAGCCCCGGGTCGTGGCGCGATGCCCGATCATGGCTGGAACCCCTTGATGGTGACCAGCCGGATATCATGCCCCGCCAGTTCGGGCCGCCGCATCAGCCCGACCAAAAGCGCGGCCGGCGCGGTCCGGTCCATCACCAGATGCACCGACCCCGTCATATCGGCCAGCGCGGCCGGCAGCATCTCGGGCTGGATCGGCCGGCCGTCAAGGCGCCAATCCTCGGGACCATGGACTTCGAGTACGGGCGAGGGCAGGTCCTCGGGCGCAAGCTCGGTGGTGCTGGCCAGTTCAAGCGGGGTTTCCAACGCCGGATTGCCGCCGACGATCAGGAAATAAAAGATCAGCAACAGCACGATATTGACGATGGCGAGCGAGGTATCGACCTGGATATGGCGACCCTGTCGCAGCGGTGGCAGGCGCAGGCTCATCTTGATGCGCCCCCCGTTTCCGCCGGTGCGGGGCCGGGCGCGACCAGAACGCGACCGGCGGGCGCGGTCGACGCGGCCGGCGTGGTCGCGACCTCGGCGATCTGGACCGAACCGATGCCATGGGCCGACAGCACCTCAAGCACCGTCACCACATCCTGCAAGGGCACATCGGGGCGCAGCACGATCAGAACGTGCTGGGTCTTTTGCGCGACCAGTGCTTTTGCCAGCGCCGGCAGGCGGTCGATGCCGAACCGCTGACCCGACGCGGTGATGCCGTCGATGTTCAGCGTCCAGACCGCCGTGGTCTCGCTGCCGGTCACGGCGGTGCCCGCGCCGGGCGTGTCGGTCCCGCCCTCGCCCTGCAACGCGCCGCTGCGCAGCGGCAGCATCGCATAGGACGACAGGTTCGCCGACAGCATGAAAAAGATCAGCAGCTGAAACAGCACATCCGCCAGCGCCGTCATCGACAGGCGCACCGCCCGCCGTTCACGTCGCGGCAGGCCAAGACCCGGCGGGCGCATCAGGGGCTGCGCCAGCTCCATGGTTCAACCCCGTTGCGGACGGTTGGCGGCGCGCGCGATGCGGCCGTGGATCGCGGCCGAAACGGCAAGCTCGATGCTTTGGCGTTCCTCCTCTATGCGGCCGTCCAGCCAGGCCGAGACGAAATAGGCGACAAGCGCGATCGACAGCCCGGCGGCGGTCGTCGTCAGCGCGGTCCAGATGCCGCCGGCCAACAGCCGCGGATCCGAGCTTTGCTGACTAAGCGCCAGATTGCCAAAGGCGTCGATCATCCCGATCACCGTGCCCAGAAGGCCCAGCATCGGCGCCATCTGTACCACCGCTTCAAGCAGACGCATCCGCGAACCCATCTGCACCAGCTCGGCCAGCGCGACCTGACGGCCCAGCTCTTCGCCATAGGCGGGTTCGTTGGGGCGCGCGCGCAGGCCGGACATGACCGCGCCCAGCACCCGCGACAGGACGGTCTTGCCCTCGCCGGCCTTGCGCTGCGCCTCGTCGGGGCGGCCGTTCAGCCAGTCGTCAAGAATGACTTCGCCCAGCTTGTGATGGCCGACGCCCAGGCGGCGGAACTGCATCAGCTTGAAGATCACGACGGTCAGCGTCAGCACCGACAGACCCGCAAGGGCGGCAAAGACGACCCAGGTCGTTACAGGCAGATCCCAGCGCATCACAGACCGAAATCTATATCCGTGCGGGTCTGCGTGGCCAGACCGGCAAGGCATTGGCCGCGCAGGTCGGCGCCGTCATCGGCGCTGCAATCGGCCACGTCATTGACCACGATGCGACCGATATCGGCGCATTTGCGGCCGGGCAGCTGGAACAGCGCCACTTTGGTCTTGCCCGGGATCAGGCCGCCGAAATCCAGAATCGGCAGCGATTGCACCGCGCCCTGCTTGTCAAAGATCGCGACCTGCCATGCGGCGCGCTTGATCCCCTGATCCAGCCGGTTGGTGGTCACGACCGTCAGCTGGCAGCCGCCATCCTCGGTATCGGTGGCGCCGTTCAGTTCCAGCATGACCGTGCCCGCGGGCGCGGCATCCTGGGCCAGCGCGGGCAGGGCGGGGGTCAGGGACAGAATGGCAAGCAACATTCCGAAATTGCGCAGCATGGCGTTCCTTCCAGAGAAATGGTTAACGGACTTGGGACAAAGGGCGGTGCCGGACCCTGTTCCGGGGGTGCGGACATCTTGCGACCGGCAGGGCGCGACGTGATGCGCCTTGCGAGGTTGCGGATGGCGGCAGGATCGGTTTCATTTGGATGAACTCTCCTTTGCCTTAGGGCTTTAACACGGCTGGAAGCGTTGCTCAATCGGGGGTCTGTCAACCTGACGTTGAATTTACTCGGCCGTGCTCTGCTGGTCGCGCTGGGGGTGCTGATGCCCGGTCTTGCCGCGTCCGGCGCCGCGCGGGCCGAGCTGCGGCTGTGCAATCAGTCGTTCGAGGTGCTGAATGTGGCGGTCGCCGTCCCCGAAAGCGCCGAGGGGTTTTCCACGCGCGGATGGTGGCGGGTGGCACCGAACCAATGTGCAACACTCTGGCGCGAGGTCCTGCAATCACGCTATTATTATATCTTTGCATCGGATGTTTTCGGTAATGAAGTTCTGGCAGGATCGATTCCGATGTGCGTTGCGCCGCGGCGGTTCGAAATCTCTGGCCAGCAGGATTGCCTGCTGCGGGGCTATCTGGATGCCCGCTTTGCCGAGATCGACACCGAAGAGCAGGCAAGCTGGACCGTGTTCGTGACGCCAAGACCGAACTGAGCAAGGAAAGATGGGCAAGACAGTCAGCATAGCCGCGATATCGCCCATGGTGCCGGCCCTTGTGCTGGGCCTGTTGGGCACGATGTCCGCCAAGGCACAGGATGCGGGCGGCGGGCTGGTGATTTCGGCATTGCCTTCGGACACGGTGATCGGCGTATCCGAACCCGCGACGCTGCGCGCTGTGACGCCGGTCGCGGCCACCGCCGATCCCCGCGCCCATAGCCTGCCCGACGATATTCGCCGGCGCGCGGATCAACCCCAGCCTTCGATCATCGTGGGCGATCTGGCGATTTTGGCGGCGATCGGCCCGCGCGGCCCGTTGGGCCTGCCCTTTCCCGCGCGTGAGGCCATTCGCCAGCGTGACGCGGCCCTGTTCGACCGGCTTCTGGGGCGCGGGGTCTTTGATCCCGACACTGACCGCATGGCCGAGGCGATCCAGACCGAGTTGCAGCGCATGGAATGCTATTCCGGCGGCATTGACGGGCGCTGGGGGTCGGGTTCGTCCCGCGCCGTCGAGCGCTGGCAAGAGGCGTCAAAGCAAAAGGCCGGGACGGATGCGGGCGCCGATCTGTTCCGCGCCATCGCCCAAAGCGGCGATATGCGTTGCGCGGCCGTGGCGCCGCCGCAACCGGCCGTCGCCACGCGCAACAATGATGCACAGCCGCGCCGGGCCAACGCGAATAGCAATGCCGGCCGTGGCAATCGCGGCAACGCCGGGGCCGCGCCGCCCCGCGTGGTCGAGCAAAAGCCCGCGCCCGCCGCACAGCAACAACAGACCGATCGCCGGATCAATCCCGCACTGCTTGGGGCGGGGATGTACCGTTAACGGATGACCCAGGTCGATCCGCGTTTTCGCCAGATGGGCAAGGGGGCGTTGCGCCGACGGCGGCGCGGGCGCGCCCTGCGCGGCGGTATCGGGCTGGTGGCGGTGGTCTTGCTGGGGGTTTTGGGCTGGTCGCGTCTTGGCCCCGGGATCCTTGGGCGTTCGGGCGATGACGGCGGCGAAGCCATGGTGCAGGTCGCGGATCAGTTCGACATCGCGCCGGTTGTGCGCGCAGATACCTTTACCGACATTCCCGGCGATCCGCTGATCATTCCGCCCCCGGACGATGACGGCCAGCCGCGCGAGGAACGGCTGATCCCCGCGCCGGCGGTGTTCGCCACCTCGAACCGGGTGGCGACGCCGGCCGTCCAGCTTGCGGTGCTGGACAGCCGGCTGGTGCCGCAGGATCGCCAGCTGGTCGCCGCGCTGCCCTCGACGCGCGAGGAATTCGCCCTGTTTCAGGCCGAGCGCAGCCGCGACATGCAGCAGACGGGGCTGCCCCTGTCGCCGGATCCGGGCGGCGATTCCGATGGGACCGCGCCGCGCCCTGCCTCGGGGATCGCCTTTCTGCGTCCGCCCGCCACGCGCGCACCGCTGTGGCGCGAGCTGATCCTCGAGACGGCGCGCGGCGCCGGGGTCGAGGCGCTTTTGGCTGAAAACGGGTTCGACCCGGATCAGGCCCAGCGGCTTGCGGCCCGGATCGGCGATCAGATGGCGATTGAGGCCGAGTTGCCGGCCGGATCGGTGCTGGCGCTGCGCTATCGCCCGCGCGGCGCCCTGCGCGAGGTGATTCAGCTGACGCTTTATGAACCGCGCGGCTATGTCGGTTCGCTGGCCATGTCGGCGGCCGGGCAATTGGTGCCCGCCGCCGATGCCTGGGCCGATCAGTCGCTGTTGCAGGGCGTGATCGGGCGCGGGCCCGCCGTGGCACAGGGTCAGCAACGGCTGCTGGACGTGATCTATTCGGCGGCGCTGCGCAACGATGTGCCGCCCGAAATCACCGGCGCGGCGCTGGCCCTCATGTCCCAGGTCTATGATCTGGACGGCTATGCCGATGCCGAGGACCGGTTGACGCTGATCTATGCGGCGCAGGATGCGGGCGATCCCGGCGCGCTGTTGTTCGTGGGCGTCAACGGGCCTTCGGGCGACAAGCGCTGTTATGTCGTGCCCGCGACCAAGGCGGGCGCCGAGGGCGGCTTTGAATGCTATGCGCCCGGCGCGCGGGTCCAGCTGCGCGCAGCGGGGCAGGTGGCGCTGGTGCCCCCGGTCGGGGGCGTGCTGTCACAGCGTTTCGTGCCGCCGGGCAAGGATGCCGCCACAGCCACGGCACAGGGTCAGCGCGGGCAGGTGGTCTGGACGGCGCCGCAAGGCAGTCTGGTGCTGGCGACAGCGGCCGGTCAGGTCACCCGCGCCGGCGACGGTCAGGTCGAGGTCACGCATGAAGACGGCCTTGTCAGCCGCTATTCGGGTCTGGCCGCGCTGGCCCCGGCGGTGGTCGAGGGCGCGCGGCTGGCCCGTGGCGCGGCGCTGGGTCAGGTCGGAACGCCCCCCGGGCGCAGCGAGCCGGGTCTGGCCTTCATGCTGTTGGAAAACGGCCAGCCGGTCGATCCGATACCCTATTTCGGCACCGGGACCGAGGTTCTGGCCTCGGATTCCATCGAATCGCTGATCGGCCATATCATCCGCGTCGAAAGCGGCGGCAATGCCACGGCGCGCAATCCGCGCTCGACCGCGACGGGGTTGGGCCAGTTCATCGAAAGCACATGGCTGCGGATGATGCGCAGCTATCGCCCGGATCTGGTGGCGAGCATGTCGTCGCCGGAATTGCTGGCGCTGCGGCTGGATCCCGGCCTGTCGCGGCAGATGGTCCGCCACCTGGCCCAGGAAAACGAGGCTTATCTGCGCGCGCGGGGCCATTCGATTTCGGCGGGCCGGCTGTATCTGGCGCATTTTCTGGGGCCGGCGGGGGCCGATCTGGCGCTGCGATCCGATCCGGCGCAATCGGTGCAGGCGGTGATGGGCGCGGGCGTGGTGGGCGCCAACCCGTTCCTGCGCGGCTGGTCGATCGGCGATCTGCAAAACTGGGCCGAGCGTAAAATGACCGGCGGGGGCGCCGCCGTGCCGGCCATCGCCGTGGTCCCCGAAATTCCCACCTCGCCCGAATTGCGCGCCTTCATGGCCGAAATCGACCGCCTGCGTCCGGCCCGACAGGGTTAAACAAAGTTAACCCATGGTAAACTGGTGCGGGAATGCCCGTTAACCAATGATTCTTGCGCCGTTAGGGCAATCTGCCCTTGAATTGCTGGCGATGGGCAAAGTAACCCTGAGCAATAAAATTTTACATATCGCGACGCACCTGCCTCCTTTCTGAAAGAAGACACCTGCCGATGTTTACGATTGACCAGAATCCGATACGTCTGTTTTTCCGTTCCCGCTTGTTGCTGACCACGGCGCTGATTTCGGTCGCATCGCTGAACTGCCTGCCCGGTCAGGCGGTGGCGCAGGTCTATCTTGACAACGTCAATCCGGGCGACGGCGTTATCGAAACCGAAAGCACCGGTTTTTTCGATACCCTGCGGCAAAGTGATGCCGTCTGGACCGATGCCGACGGTCTGAACGCAAGTGCTTTGGCAACGGACCAGACCGGCATCCTGACGGCCGAGGATGTCGATACGCCGATCTCCTTGCAGATCCACAACTCTGGCCTGACCATGGGCGGATTGCAGGTCGACAGCGGTCACTACAGCTTTAGCGGGGGGGATCTGTCGGCGGGGCTGGATACGTTGACATTCTATGTCGCCGGGAACGCGGATCCCGCCCAGCCTGATGCACAGCTCAACATCGACTCCGACATCAATGCGGCGGGCAGCACCATCCGCATCGAGAACGATCTCGATGGCGACGGTACGGCCGAGAGCGTGGGACAGGTCAACCTTTCCGGCGATACGACGGCCGATCTGATCGACAATGGCGGTTTCCTGCGCCTGCTGTCCGGCAGCAGGACGACCGCCAATGTGACCAACCGCAGCGGTGCCGAACTCGGGATCGGCGGCAGGTTGACCGGCAACCTGACGAATGACGGTCTTGCACAGCTCAGCAGCACCTTGGACGGGTCGCTGACCAACCAGGGCCGGTTCCAGACCTCGGGCAACGCGACCATTACCGGCGCGGCGATCAATACCGACAACCCGGATGGCGCGCCCCGCAGCCGGATCAACGTCCTGGATGGCCATGCCCTGACCATCGAGAACGGCGGCGCGGCGGGCAACGCATTGGACAATGGCGGGATCACGACCATTGCCGGCAGGCTGAATGCCGCGACCGTTCGGAACCGGGCGGATTCCGATATCATTCTGGACGATGGCCAGCTTGATGGCGATGTGACGAATGAAGGCACCGTCCGGGGCAGCGGCTCGATCACCGGCACGGTGATCAACCGCGGTCTGGTTCAGACCAATGGCGATACCGCCAACCCCTCGCAGCTGTATATCGAGACCCTGACGAATAACGGCACGCTGACGATCAGCGGCGACGACACGCTGCGCTCGGCCGGGGCGGTTCGCAGCGAAGGCACGGTGGCGGCGCCCGCCACGGTGAACATTGATGGGACGTTGAATGCGGGCTTGTTCAACGGCAATAACTCGACGCTGAACATGCAATCCGGCGATGCCACGATCACCAACAACCTGACCAATGTCGGGACGGCGAATATCCGTGGCACGATCGGCGGCGTTCTGACCAATCAGGGCGCGGTCCTGACCAATGGCAACACAATCGTGCAGCGGCTGGACAACGCCGCCACCGGCACGACGACGGTGCGCACCGGGCATGAGGTGACCACGACCAGCACGACCCAGAACCTGGGACAGCTGAACGTCAATGGCACCCTGCGCGGCAATGTGAGCAACCAGGTCAGCGGCACCGACCCCACCGTCTTTGGCACCATTGCGCTCAATAGTGGCGGCGTGATCACCGGCAATGTGACCAATGCCGGACGGCTGAATGCAGGCGGCACGATCCGCGGAAGCGTCGACAACAGCGGCACCCTGAACGTCATCGATGCGGCCGAGCTGGGCGATCTGGACAACTCGGGCAGCGTCGTCGTCGAATCCGGCGAGACACTGACCACCAATGGCGACATCTCGAACACCGGCAGCATCGATCTTGCCGGGGCGTTGAATATCAACGACGGCGATTCGCGGCTGGTCAACAGCGGCACCGGCAATCTGACGCTGAGCGGTGCCGCGATCACGGGCGATGTGCTGAACCAGGGCTCGATCGACGTGAATTCGGATTCCTCGATCAATGGCAGCCTGAACAACCAGAACGATATCACGCTGAATTCAACCGGCGGCGCCAATGTCACGCTTTCGGTCAGCGATGTGTTCACCAATTCGGGCACGGTTGATGGTACCGGCACCGGCGCGCTGACCATCGCGGCGGGCGAATATGTCAATGCTGGCGGCGAATCCAACAACGTCAGGATTGTCGGCAATATCCGCAACGAAGCGGTGATGAACTATACCGAGGATCGGGTGCTGGAAGGCAACCTGATCAACACCACCACCGGCGATTTCTTCGTTTCGGCCAATGTCGGGCTGGATGGCAACGACCTCTTGAACCAGGGCGATGTCGTGGTGCGCGTCGACACCGATTCCGTCGGCAACCTGAACGATATCGACCTGCTCACGAACGAAGGCGATTTCCGCATCACCGGGACCACCTCGGTTTCCGCCAATAGCGTGATCAACCAGGGCAGCGGCGTTCTGACGGTGAACGGCACGCTGAATTCCGGCTCGGTGGTGCAAAACAGCGCCCAGATCAGCATCGGCGGCGCCGGCACCCTGAACGGCGGTCTGAACAATAGCGGTCAGACCACGCTTGCGGGCGGGACCGTGAACGGCACCCTGACCAATGCCAGCGGCGGCGTCCTGACCGGCAATGGCCGGATCGTCGGCGCGCTGAACAATACGGGCATGGCGACCCTTGGCGGCACGGTCACCGGGGCGGTGAACAATTCCGGCACGCTGACCTCGTCGGGGACGCTGACCGTCGGGTCGCTGATCAATGACGAGGTGCTGCGTGTCGCCAGCGGGTCGACCCTTACCTCGGGCACGGCGGTGCGCAACAATGACCGCGCCACCATCGCCGGCACGCTGGACGCCGCGCTCAACAACTATGGCAGCACGACGCTTTCCGGCGGCTCGGTCACCGGCGCGATGACCAATTTCAGCGATGCGATTCTGGCGGGCACCGGCACGCTGGCATCTCTGGACAACCGCGGCACGGCCAGTTTTGGCGGCACCGTGACGGGCGCGGTGACCAATACCGGCACGCTGACCTCGTCGGGGGCGCTGTCGGTGGGGTCGCTGGTCAATGACGAGGTGCTGGAGGTTTCGGCGGGATCCACCCTGACCTCGGGCACGGCGGTTCAGAACAATGACCGCGCCACGATCACCGGCACGCTGAACACGGCGCTGAACAATGCCGGCACCACCACGCTTGACGGCGGGTCGGTGACCGGGATGCTGACCAATTCCGCCGGCGCAACGCTGAACGGCCGGGGCCGTCTGAGCGCGCTGAACAATATCGGCACGGCGACCATCGGCGGCACCGTGACGGGCGCGGTGACCAATACCGGCATGCTGACCTCGTCGGGGACGCTGTCGGTGGGATCGCTGGTCAATGATCAGCTGTTGCATGTCGCCAGCGGATCCACGCTGAGCTCGGCGACGGCGGTTCAGAACAATGACCGCGCGATGATCACCGGCACGCTGGACGCGGCGCTCAACAATGCCGGCACCACCATGCTGGCGGGCGGGTCGGTCACCGGCGTGCTGACCAATGCCACCAATGCCACGCTGAACGGGACCGGCACCCTGGCCCGGCTGAACAATAACGGCACCGCGACCATTGGCGGCACCGTGACGGGCCTGACCAATGAAGGTGTGCTGATCAGCGCTGGCACTCTGAATGTCGGCACGCTGACCAATAATGAAATCGTGCGCGTCGCGACCGGCTCGGCGATGAACATCACCGGCAGCCTGAACAACACCGACCGGCTTGTCGTCGGCGGCCAGCTGAGCGGCGCGGTGGTGAACAGCGGTTCCACCCTGCTCAATGGCGGGACGATCACCGGCACCCTGTCCAACACCGGCACGGTATCGGGTTCGGGCACGGTTCAGGGCCAGCTGACCAATGGCGGCACCGTCGATGTCACCGGCAATATGGCCATTCAGCGCCTGATCAACAACGAGCTGCTTCAGATCGCCCAGGGCGGTACGCTGCAATCCTCGGGCGGGGTCGAAAACAATGACCGGATCACGCTGGCCGGCACGCTGACCGGGGCGCTGCTCAACAATGCCACCGGCGAGGTCGCGCTGAACGGCGGCACGGTCCGGGGCAATGTCCAGAACCTTGGCGAGGTGACCGGGAACGGCATCGTCGCCGGCACGCTGCGCAACCGTGGCAATGCGACCATCGGCGGCCAGATCACCAATCTTGTCAACCTGACGGGCGGCACGCTGAACGTGGCCGGCAATCTGACCACCGATACATTTTCGAATGCCGGCACCGCCACGATTGCGGCGAACAACCAGCTGACGGTGCTGGATGTCGCGCTGAATCAAGAGGGCGCGACAGAGATCACGCTGGACGCGGCCGACAACCTGCAAGGCGGCACGCTGACCGTTGACGGCACGCTGAACGGCGTGTTGCGCAATGCCGGCACGCTTCTGGGTGCGGGGGTCATCACCGGCGAGGTGGTGAACACCGCCTCGGGGGACACGGATTGGCGCGGCCGGATCGGCGGCAATTTCACCAATGCCGGGCAGGCCGATCTGGCCGGTTCCGTTGCCGGGAATGTCGTCAATGGCGATGGCGGCACGCTGATCGCCAGGGGGAATCTGGCGGTCGGGGGGCTGACCACGAACGAGGCCGGCGGCATCATGCGCGTGGCCTCGGGCGCCACGATGCGGGCGTCGGGGCTGGTGCTGAACGAATCCGGGGCGACGCTCAGCCTGCTGGGCACGCTGTCGGGCAATGTCGAGAACCGCGGCAGCATGGTTCAGACCGGGGTGCTGAACGGCGTTCTGACCACCTCGGGCCGCGCCGATCTGGGCGGGACCATCAATGGCGGGCTGATCTATCGCGGCGGCGCGCTGGTGACGCGCGAGGATCTCAATATCGCGGGCGATTTTCTGTTGCGCTCGAATTATGGGATCGCCGCCGGGGACAGCGTCGCCGCTACCCGCACCATCGTGGACACCGGTGTGACGCTGGGCCTGCGCGGTGAACTGGACGGGGCGCTGGTCAATAGCGGCACCGTCAATGTGGTCGGGACCCAGGCCACGGTGACCGGCACGCTGACCAATAACAGCGTGGTCGATCTCAGCAGCCGCGGTGCAAGCGACACCTATAACGACGTGCTGACCGTTGGCGGGCTGGCCGGCAGCGGCGAATACCGGCTGGATATCGACACCGCGAACATGACCGCCGACCGCATCGTCATCGACGGCGGCGCGGCCACCGGCGCCTATACGCTTGAGCTGAATTTCCGTGACGAATCCTATGTCCCCTCGCTGGGCAACCGGCTGACGCTGATCGATGCGGATGATAATTTCCGCGATCAGAACACCTTTACCGTCACCCATAGCGACCTGCCGTCGCTTTCCGAACGGATCGTCTATTCGGTCGATCAGTTCGAGACCGGCGGCGACGTGGTTCTGGTCAGCCAGACGAACCCCGCCATCGGCGCGCTGTTTGGCAACGTTGCGCTGACCCAGTCGCTGATCGGGTCGGTCATCAACCGACCGACCAGCCCCTTTGTGACGGCGCTTGTCTATGAGGATGACGAAAAGCCCTGTGGCATCGGCAGCTGGGGCCGGGTCATCGGCGGTCACGCCAAGGCGACCGGTTCGACCAATAACGGCGTCAGCAATGTCGAAAGCGAAATCACCGCCGATTACTATGGTATGCAGGTCGGCACCGATCTGGCCTGTTTCGACGACCGTTTCGCCGGTTGGGACATGGCGTTCGGCGTGCTGGGCGGCATCAACCGGGGTGACACCAACCAGCCGGTCTATGCCATCGACCCGAACAATTCGCAGAACCTGTCCGGGACGCTGACCAGCTTTACCTCGACCGAATTCGAACAGCGTTATGCCGGCGTCTATGTCACCGCCAGCAAGGGCGCGTTGCAGGCCGACCTGCAATATCGTGTCGAGCGCACCGATTTTACCATCGAGAACACGCCCGTCGGCAACAATCGGGGCCTTGGTCTGGACAAGACCGATTTCTCGAGCGACGCGCAGACGCTCAGCGGCTCGCTCAGCTATGGGTTCCCGGTGGGCAAAGGCGGCTGGGCCGTGGTGCCGACCATCGGCTTTGCCTGGTCCAAGATGTCGACCGATTCCCTTCCCTTCAGCGACGGCTATCGCGTCACCTTCGAGGACAGCACCCGCAAGATCGGCTTTGTCGGCGCGACCCTTGCCAAGACCTTTGTGCAACAGGCCGACAATTCGGTGCTTTACGCCTTTGCCACCGGCACCTGGTACAAGGATTTCGCCGATCCGACGATCTCGATCTTTGACCACGACACCGATGACAGCTTTGTCGCGCAGGAACTGGAATCCGAGAACCTGGGCGCCTATGGCGAAATCAGCGTCGGCGCGAACTGGATCAAGGTTCTAGGACCCAAATCGCGCGGCCGTCAGCTTAGCGCCGGTGCGCGGGTCGATGCGCGCTTTGGCGACAATCTGGACAGCGTCGGCGTCTCGGGTCAGCTGCGCTGGCAATTCTGACTGGCTTCCCGGTGGGGGCGCCGTTACTGTGGCGCCGTCACCGGGCCGGTCTTGCACCCGGCGCTGCGGCACATTGCAATGAAGTAATTTGGGGTGCAGCGACGCATGTCCTGGTTCAGTAAGGTCGCCTGGAAGGAAGGGCTTTTCCTTCAACCACAACATTTGCAACAGGCGGATCGCTATCACGAACATCTGGTCAGCGCCCGCACCCGGCTGATCACCCCCTATCCCTGGGGCGTGGGTGAGCTGACGCTGGACCGCGATCAGGCACAGCAGGGCACGATCGCCCTGCGCGCGGTGTCGGGGATCATGCCCGACAGCACGCCCTTTGACGCGCCGGGCACCGGCCCGCTGCCGCTGCCGGTTCAGGTGCCGGATGATGCGGCCGGGCAATTCGTCTGGCTGACCCTGCCCGACAGCTCGCCCAATATGCGCGATGCCTCGCCCTATGAGGACGAGAACGCGACGACCCGCTGGGGCGTGATGACCGAAACCGTCAGCGACAGCGCATCTTCGGCCCGCATCGAGCAGGTTCTGGAACTTGCGGTGCCGCGTCTGGAACTGGCGGTGCGCAAGACGCCGCGCCCGGGCTATCAGAACCTGCGCCTTGCCCGTATTTCCGAGGTGCGCGACGGCGTGGTGACGCTGGACGAGACCTTTCCGCCGCCGGCGCTGGTCATCGGCGCGCATCCCCAGATCCTGGGCTATCTGACCCGCGTCATCGGCTGGATCGAGGCGCGGCTGGAAAGCCTTGCGCGCTATGCGACCGACCCCTCGGCCGGGGGCGGATTGCAGGCCAGCGACTATCTGATGCTGATGTCGCTGAACCGCCAGATCGGCGTCCTGCGGCATCTGTCGCGCACGCTCGCCATCCATCCCGAAACGCTTTACCGCGAATTGGTGGCGCTGGCCGGTGAGCTGACGACATTCGACAGCGGCAACCGGCATGCGCCGGAATATCCCGCCTATGACCACGAAAACCCCAAGGACAGCTTTGGCGAGATCGTGGCCGATATCCAGCGCCTGTTATCGCGCGATGTGGGCCGGGCGATCCGGCTGCCGCTGCGGCAGGTGCGCCAGAACTCGTATCTGGCCGAGGTCGCGGATCGCAACCTGTTCCGCGAGGCAGCCTTCATCATCGAGGTGGAAAGCGCCAAGCCCCTGACCCAGGTGCAAAGCCAGTTCCCGGAACTGTGCAAGGTCGGTCCCAACACCCGCATGTCAGAGATCGTCAACAACAACCTGCCCGGCATCGGTTTGCAGCATCTGCCGAACCCGCCGCGCCAGATCCGGGTCCTGTCCTCGAACGTCTATTTCCGGCTGGAACGCAATTCGCCGCTATGGCGCGAATTCTCGACGGCGCCGGCCATCGGCATGCATTTCGCCGGTGACTGGCCGCATCTGAAACTGGAACTGTGGGCAGTGCCCGAGAGGTCCTGATGGCAGGCAAGGGCGACGACAACGACAAGACGGTTTTCGGCGGTCCGGTGCCGGCGGGTGGCGGGGGCCGGCGCGGCACCACCGACATCTGGTCGCGCCCGCAGGGTCAGCACGGGACCGAGGACGGGCGCACGGTGATCGGCCGTCCCGCCGCGCCACCCCGACCGGGCGGCGGCGCAGCTTATGGCGATCAGCACACGGCATCGCCCTTTGGCCAGCCGCCGCAGGGGGGCGATGGCTCGACCTGGATCGGCGAGCCGGCGCGTCCCGGCCAAGGTTACGGCCAGCAACCACAGGGGTATGGCCAACAGCCCGGTTCCGGCGGCGGTTACGGTCAGGCGCCGTCCGGGTCGCCCTGGCCGGGCTATGCCGATCCGTCGCAGATCGGGCGCGCCGCCGGGCCGGATCAGCGCGGCTTTTTCCCCGACATCGCCGGACAGCAACAGCCGCAGATGGTGGCCCATGCGCCGCGCATCCCCCTGTCCGAGGCATTGCGGGTGCGCGATCTGGGCGCGGCCTCGTCCTCGAACCCGCTTTTCGCGGCGGCCGCACCGCTTCTGATCCTGCTGGGGCGGTTGCGCACCGGGCTGGTCGAATTGCAGGTCGCCCCGCTGATGGAACATGTGACCCGCGAAATCGACCGTTTCGAACGCAATGCGCTGGCCTCGGGCGTGAACCCGCATGAGGCGCTGGTGGCGAAATACGCGCTGTCGGGCACGGCGGACGATATCGTCCAGAACCTGCCGGGCAGCGATCGCGGCAACTGGCAGCAATATTCCATGGTCGCGCGGTTCTTTCACAAGCGCGATTCCGGCGTCGGCTTTTTCCAGGAGGCGGAAAAGGCCCTGCACGCGCCGGCCCAGAATTACAACCTGCTGGAACTGATGCTGGTTTGCCTGTCCTTGGGCTTTGAAGGTCAGTTCCGCACCATGCCCAATGGCGCGGCAGAGCTGTCGCGCATCCGCAGCGCCATCTATGAAAGCCTGCGCCGCGTCCATCCGCGCCCGGATGAGGACGTTTCGGTCATGTGGCAACCGGTCGTGCAGGGCAAGGGGCGACGCTTTGCCGCGATCCCGGTGCCGGCGGTGGCGGGGGTTGCGGCGCTGGCGCTGGTGGGGCTTTTCGCCACGCTGCTGACCCTGATCAACCGCGATGGCGCCGTCGCCGCCGAAGAACTGCGCGCCGTCGCGATCAGCGCCCCGCCGATCCAGATCGACCGCACCACTCAGGCGCCCTATGTCGCGGAAATTCCCCAGCTGGACCGCATTCGCGCCGCCTTTGGCGATGAAATCGCCGCCGGCAGCATCTCGGTTGACGCCAAGGGCGATTACATCGCCATCCGCGTCGGCGACCTGCAACTGTTCGATACCGGCTCGGTCGAGGTCAAGCCGGGCTTTGCCCAGCTGGCGGCCCGCATCGCACAGGTGCTGAACCCCGAAGGCGGCCCGATCCTGATCGAGGGGTATACCGACAATGTGCCGCTGTCCGGGCGCGGCCGGTTCAAGGACAACTACCAGCTGTCCAAGGCCCGTTCCGATGCCCTGTCCGAGGTGCTGAAACCGCTGCTCAACGATCCTGCCCGCGTGACCACCGAAGGCCGCGGCGAGGATGATCCCGTCGGCGACAACGCCACCCCCGAAGGCCGTGCCGCCAATCGCCGCGTCGAAATCATGCTGGCGCGCGAAGGCACCTATGAGGCCCCGATCGCCTTCGTCCCGGAGACCACGAATTGAGACTGCTCGGCTTTTACATCCCGACCCCGCGCTGGAGCAAACACGGCTGGTGGCGCTGGACCGTCACCCTGCTGGGCATTGCCGCGCTTTGTGCGGCGGTCTGGCTGGCGGGGCCGATGACGGGATGGGGGCCGTTGGTCGGGGTGTTCTGGCGGCTGGTGCTGATCGGGCTGATCCTTGGCACCTTTCTGACCATCCTCATTCTGCGCTGGCGCAGGCGTGTCCGCGCCGCCCGCGAAATCGAGGCGGCGATGATCCCGGTCGAGCCCGAGGGCGACGGCAAGGTTCTGGCCGAAAAGATGACCGAGGCGCTGGCGGTTCTGAAGAAATCCGGCGGCGCGGCCTCGCTTTACGATCTGCCGTGGTATGTCATCATCGGGCCGCCCGGCGCGGGCAAGACCACGGCGCTGGCCAATTCCGGGCTGGAATTTCCGCTGGCGCAGAAACAGGCGATCAGCGGCTTTGGCGGCACCCGGAATATGGATTTCTGGTTTGCCGAGGATGCGGTGCTGATCGACACCGCCGGCCGCTATACCACGCAGGACAGCGACAAATCCGCCGACAAGGCCAGCTGGGACGCCTTTCTCGACCTGTTGAAGCGCACGCGGCCGAACCGGCCGATCAACGGTGTCATCCTGTCCTTTTCCATCGAGGACATGATGCGGGACGATGCGGCGACGCTGCAAGCCCATGCCGAAACCGTGCGCGTCCGTCTTGCCGAACTGCACGAACAGCTAAAGATCGATTTCCCGGTCTATGTGATGTTCACCAAGGCCGACCTGATCGCCGGCTTCCGGGAATATTTCGCATCCTTCAGCCTGAACCGGCGCAAGCTCGTCTGGGGCGTGACCTTCCAGACCCCGGACCGCAAGGCGATCACCCATGAGGCGGTGCCGCAGGAATTCGACCGCCTCGTGTCGCGGCTTTCCGATGAAATCATCGACCGCCTGAGCGAGGAACCCGACGGCGTCGCCCGCATCGCCATTTTCGGCCTGCCGGGGCAGATGGCGCTTTTGAAAGACAATGTGGGCGCCTTTCTGCGCCGGGTCTTTGAACCCACGCGCTATAAGACCAACGCCATTCTGCGCGGGTTCTATTTCACCTCGGGCACGCAAGAAGGGACGCCCATCGACCAGGTGCTGGGCGCCATCAACGAGCCGGGCGCGGGCGGTTTCGCCGCCGGTTTCATGTCCGGGCGTGGCAAGAGCTTTTTCATCCACGATCTTTTGCGTGGTGTGGTCTTTCCCGAACAGGGATGGGTTTCGCATGACCGCAAGGCGGTGCGCCGGGCCTTTGTGCTGCGCACCGTGGCGCTGTCGGCCATCGCGCTTTTGACGCTGGGCGGGGCCAGCGCCATCGCCGTCAGCTATTGGAAAAACCTGCAACTGGTCCGCACCGCCGAGGCCGATACCGAGGCCTGGCGCCGCGACGCCGCCGAGGAACTGTCGCGCGACGTCATCGACGATCCCGGTCTTGCGCCGGTGCTGCCGCTTTTGAACGACATCGCCAATATGCCCGCCGGCTATGGCGACAGCGAGGAACCCAGCCTGTGGGAAGGTTTTGGCCTGAGCCAGCGCGACCGCCTGAACAAGGTCGCGACCGACACCTATGCCGGGGCGCTGGAACGGATGATGCGGCCGCGGCTGATCCTGGATCTGGAACGCCGCATGCCCGAAATCATCGCCTCGGGCGAGATGACCGAGATCTATCGCGCGCTGAAGGTCTATCTGCTCTTGGGCAAACAGGGCGAAACCACGGATGACGACGCGATCAAGTCCTGGTTCGCGCAAAGCTGGCGCGGCGAGTTTCAGGGCCTGACCGGGCTGAACCAGATCGATCAGCTCAAGCTGCATCTGGACGCGATGCTGAAACTGGACGACCGCCGCGAAATGCTGGTGACGCTGGACCAGACCACGGTCGACCGCGCCCGCGCCGCCATCGCGCAATTGCCGCTGGACGAACAGGCCTATGCCATCATCAAGGACGGCGCGCTGGCCGTGGGACTGGACGACTGGAATCTGGTCGCGGCGGCGGGCGGCGGTGCGGCGCAACAGGTCTTTGCGACCCGCGACGGCACCGATCTGGCGGCGCTGACGGTGCCGGGCCTTTACACCTATGAAGGGTTTTGGGGCTATTTCTATGACCAGCTCGCGGTTGTCGGCGACGAATTGCGCCGCGATCAATGGGTGCTGGGCGATTTCGCCAATTCCGACGAGATCGAGGGCCGGCTGGCGCGGCTGGATCGCGACCTTCTGGAACGTTACCGCGCCGATTTCATCGCCGCATGGAACGGGGTGCTGGACAATGTCACGCTGTCTTCGATGGTGGCGGACAAGCCGCGCTATGCGGCGCTGAGCATGGCGGCCTCGGCCTCGGGATCGCCGATCCTGAATCTGGTCAATGCGGTGGATCAGCAGACCCAGCTGCCGCGCGAATACGAACAGTTCGACGGCGTTGAGCCGGGCGCCGAGGGCACGCAGCAGCCGGGACAGGCGGCCGGTGGCGGCGGCATGGCCGGGTCGATCATGGAACAGATCCAGTCGCGCATCACCTCGCGGTCGAGCGGCGTGCAGCGGATCGTGCTTGAGGCGGCGCAGAGAAACGGCAAGGGCGCGGTCCGCGCCGGCGGCGCGGCTGGCGGCAATGACGACAGCGCCGCAGGCGGCGTCACCGCCCCCATCGAGGCCATCGCGAAAGCCTTTGAAAACTGGCATCTGCTGGCCGAGGGCGAGCCGGGCCAGCGTCCCGTCGACACGCTTTTGGGCAATCTGGGGCAGGTGCTCAAGAACCTGCAACTGGCCGAGCATAATCCCGATCAGGCGGCGGCGGCGCTGCCCACGCTCTTGAACACGCTGACGCAGTATAATTCCCAACTGCCGGCGCCTTTGGCGCAGATGGTCACCAAGGCGGAAAGCGATTTCCGCTCGGGGGCGTCGGATGCCTCGATCGAGGCGATGAACCGGGCGCTGACCGATCGCATCACCTTCATGTGCCGCGATACGATCAAGGGGTCCTATCCGTTCGGCCCCCCCTCGCGCAGCCTGTCCATCGACAATTTCGCCCGCTTCTTTGGTCCGGGCGGTGAAATGGACCGCTATTTCACCGAATATCTGGAACCTTACGTCGAACGCACGACCGAGGGGCTGACATGGCGCGCGGACAAGGAAATCACCTCGCGGCTTTCGACCAGCGCCCTGCGCCAGTTCGAGCGCGCCGAACGCATCCGCCGCGCGTTCTTTGCCGGGGGCGGCACCAGCCCGGCGGTGGAAATCACCGTGCAACAGGTCGACGCGCATCCGACCGTCCGCTCTGCGGTGCTGGTGATCAACGACACCCGCATCGAAACCTCAAGCGGCACCGCCCCGCGCACCCTGATCTGGCCGGGCGAGGGCAAATCCACCGGCCTGCAACTGATCCCGCCGCTGGAACGGCAATCCTCGGTCGGGTTCACCGGCAGTTCCTGGACCTTCATGGAACTTCTGGATGCCGCCAGCTTCAAACAGCAGCGCGGCGACGTTCTGCGCGCGACCTTCATGCTGGGCGGGCGCAATATCACCTATGATTTCACCATCAACGCGATTTCAAACCCCTTCACCATGCCCGAGATCAAGGATTTCGAATGTCCGCAGAGCATCGACTAGAGGATGCGGCGGGGCTTTATGGCAAGCATCCCGCCTTTGGCGATTTCATCGCGGCCGGTCTGGGCGAGGGCTGGCGTGGTCTGGCCGATTGGGCCGAGACCAGCCTTGGCGCCTGGCGCGAGGCGGCGGGACCGGACTGGCAGTCGCGGTTCGACGCGGCGCCGGCGCTGTGCTTCTGGATCGGGCCGGCGCTGACCGGGCAACAGGCGCTGCGCGGGGCGTGGATGCCGTCGCGCGACCGCACGGGGCGGCGTTTCCCCCTGGTCGTGGCACAGGCGGGCGGGCCGCCCCCGGTGCTGGACGCGGCGCAGGATTTCTATCGCGCGGCGCTGGTGGCGCTGACCCGGCTTTTGGGAACGCAAAGCTTTGATCCGCGCGAAACCGCACAGGATTTGCAACTGCCCCCCGCGCCGGGCGGCGCGCCGGGCTGGCCGACATTCTGGGCCGGCAATCCCGAATTGCCGGTGCAGGATCTGATCGCGCAGCTTGCGGCGGCCGATCACGCCCATGCGACGGCGGGGCGCAGCTATTGGTGGTTTTCCGGCCCCGGCGGCCGTCCCTCGGGCCTGTTGGCCTGTCAGGGATGGCCCGGGACCGATGAGCTGAGCTGGCTGATCGCGGGTGGACAGGTCGAGGGGAACGAGGAATGAGCCAGTTGGCAAAGACATTCGCATATGATTTCGCCGCGCTGACCGATCGCGGCCGCGTGCGTCCGCAAAACGAGGACAGCGTTGCCGCCTTTCCCGAATTCGGCGTCTGGGCCGTGGCCGATGGCATGGGCGGGCACGAGGCGGGCGACGTCGCCAGCCGCATCATCACCGAGGAACTGGCCTCGCTTGGCGTGCCGATCAGCGCCCAGGATCAACGCGCCCGGGTTCAGGAACGGCTGGACCGCGCGCATCAACGCATCATGGCGCATTCGCGCGAAAGCGGGCTTGGCGGCGCGGGCTCGACGGTGGCGGCGCTTTTGCTGCATGGCGGCGAGCTGGCCTGTATCTGGGCGGGGGACAGCCGTATCTATCTGGTCCGCGAAGGCGGGCTGACCCAGCTGACCCGGGATCACAGCGAGGTGGCGATGATGGTCGCCTCGGGCGCCATGACCGAGGATCAGGCCCGGACCGCGCCGCGCCGCAATGTCATCACCCGCGCCATCGGCATCGGACAGGTGGCCACCCCCGAGGTCGCAAGCGGCGTGATCAAGGACGGCGACCGCTTTATCCTGTGTTCCGACGGGTTGACCGAACATCTGGAGGATCGCGAAATCGGCAATTTCGCCAACCGCTCGCTCAGCGCGCAGGACACCGCCGCGGCGCTGATTTCCGAGACGCTGATGCGGGGCGCGCGCGACAATGTCAGCGTGGTCGTGGTCGATTGCACCGCCATTCCCCAATCCGACGAAGACGGTGACTGATCATGGCCGAGCAGCCCGACGATCCGGAAGGCATCGCCGAGCGCACGGTGATCGCCCAGCCGCCTGCATCGGCTGATCGCACCATCGTCGAAACCAAGGCCCCCATCGCCAAGGCGCCGGATGCGCCCGATGGCCCGCGACTGGTCGAGCCGGGGACCCTGATCAACAACAATTACCGGATCCTGTCGCTGGTCAATGCCGGCGGCATGGGCGAGGTCTATCGCGCGGAAAACGTCTTCACTGGCGATCCGGTGGCGGTCAAGGTGATCCTGCCCGGTCTGGCCAATGACGAATCGGTGCTGGACCTGTTCCGGCGCGAGGCGCGCGTGCTGGTGCAACTGCGCGACGAAGCCATCGTGCGATACCACAATTTCGTTCTTGATCAGGGGCTTGGCCGCTATTGTCTGATCATGGAATATGTCGATGGCCGGCATCTGGGCAAGCGTCTGAAAGAGGACGGCCCCCTGCCGGAACCCGAGGTTGTCGCGTTGATTCGCCGGATCGGCGCGGGGTTGCATCATGCCCATGCCAGCGGCGTCACCCATCGCGACCTGTCGCCGGACAATGTGATCCTGCGCGATGACCGCATCGACGAGGCGGTGCTGATTGATTTCGGCATTGCCCGCTCGACCGAGCTGGGCGACGGGCTGGCGGGGCGCTTTGCCGGCAAATTCAAATATATCGCGCCCGAACAGCTGGGCCATGCCGGGGGCGAGATCGGGCCGCGCACGGATATTTACGGCATGGCCTTGCTGGTGGCGGCCCTGCTGCGCGGCACCCCGCTTGAGATGGGCGATTCCGTCGTCGCGGCCTCGGCGGCGCGGCAGGCGATCCCCGATCTGGGCGGCATTTCGCACCGGCTCTTTCCGCTGTTGCAGCATATGCTGGAACCCGATCCCGCCAACCGCCCGCTGGATATGGGGGTTGTGCTGCGGATGCTGGACGATCCTTCGATGATCCCGGCGCATTATCGTTTTCCGCTCTGGATTGATCGCGACGAACCCGAGGCCCCGGCCCCAGAGGAAGACGGCTCGACCAGCCCCTTTGCCGCCTATGTCGCGCCGCCCGCGCCCGAACCCGCGCCCGTGCCGCCCGCGCGGCGCAGTCCGGTGATGCTTGCGCTTGCCGGGGCGGGGGTGCTTGCGCTGGCGGGCTTGGGTGGCTGGCTTGCGCTGCGCCCCGGCGAGGCACCGGTGCCGGTGCCGGATCCGGTCCCGACAGCGCCGGCGGAACTGGCCGCGCGCGACAGCTCGACCCGCGAGGGGTTTCTGGCCGCGCAGCCCTTGCCCGACTGCACCATGGCCGATCGGATCGGCACCGGGCCGAATGCCGGCATGATCGCCCTGATTTCGTCCCGGGACGATGTCGACACCGCCGCATTGGCCCAGGCCTATGAACAGGCTTTTGGCACCCGGCCCAGCATCCTGGCCCAGCCGGTGGCGCCGGCCCAATGTGCCGCGGTCGATTTCCTGCGCGCGGTGTCCGGGCGTCCGGCACCGGCGCCGGATCTGATGCTGGATACGCGAGCCACCGATGACGGGCTGCAAATGCAGGGTTCGGTCGGCATTGCCCCCGACCGCAGCCTGTGGCTTTTTCTGGTCGCCCCTGGGGGCGAGGTTTATGATCTGACCGCCCGCCTTTCCGCGCCCGAGGCCGGCCGGCGGGCCTTTGGTTTTGCGCTGTCGAACGGCACCGCAACGGCCGCGGCCGCGCCCTATCTGCTGGTCGCGCTGAGCAGCGGCTTGCCCCTGACACAGGTTGCCGCCGCGCCTTCGGGGGTGCCGGGGGGCGATATTCTGCCCGCCGTGCTCGACGAATTGCGGCAGGCCGGCGATGCCCCCGCCGTCGCATTCCGCGTGGTCGAGCCCACGCCCGAATAGAATCGCACCGTATTAACCAATGACAAGGTGCCGGGCGCGGCATGATGCTGTTGGTGACGTGGCGTGGGATGAGACCCGCGAAGACGGTTTTGGGGCTTGACTGCCGTGTCTGATAGGCCATTCGTGTCTAAATGGACCACATTGCGTGAAATATTGGCTGGCAGGCTTTTGGTCCTTAAATTAACCATGTTATCCATTCTTTCGTTGTGCCTGTATTTTATCATTTCCCGGAGCGTACATGAGTCCGTCCTACAGCCAGGTTGAGCGTCTTGGCCGTTTGACCACCGTGCTGGGCGATGACGTGCTGGTTTTGCTGCGCTTTGACGGCTCGGACCACATGAACGAGCTTTTCGAATATCGCGTCGAGGCGTTGGCCGAACGTGGCGATATCGACTTTAACGCCTTGATGGGAACCCATGCCTCGGTCACGGTCGAGGGCGTCGTCGGGCCGCGCCATTTCGATGGCATCGTGACCCAGGTGCGATGGGCCGGCGCGGGCGAGAACGGGCACCGCTATGACCTGGTCCTGCGGCCCTGGTGCTGGCTTGCCAGCCGCCGCCGCAATCAGCGCATCTTTCACAATCAAAGCGTGGTCGAGATTCTGCGCACGCTGTTTGCGGAATATGCGCCCCTTGGCGATCCCGCGCTTGAGCTGAAACTGTCCGAAGATTACGCGCCGCTCGAATATACCGTGCAATACCGCGAATCCGATCTGGACTTTGCCCGCCGCCAGATGGAGCGCGCCGGCATCAGCTTTCACTTTCGCCACGCGCCGGGCAGCCACACCATGGTGCTGACCGACGATGTGCTGGCCCATGACAGCATCGGCGAGCGGCCCTATAAATCCTATGACGGCCATCATCAGGCCGAGGGCGAACATTTCTGGGACTGGGCGCCCGAACGCAATCTGACCACCGGCGCGATCCGGTTGACGGATTACAATTTCCAGACCCCCACCGCCGCGATGGAGGTCGACCGGCTGGGCGATGCGACCCATGCGCAGGGCGCCATCGAAAGCTTTGACTATCCGGGGGATTATGCCGATCAGGGGCGCGGCAAGGCCGTCGCCGGGCTGCGCACCCGCCAGGAACGCGGCGGGGATCAGCGCAATCGCGCGGTGGGCGACTGTCTGTCGCTTGGCGCGGGCGCGCTGGTGGTGCTGGGCGGCGATCCGGTTCCGGGGACTGGCGGGCGCTATCTTTGCCTGTCGGCCAGCCATCATTTCCAGTCCGAAGCCTATGGTTCGGGCGGGGATACGGGCGGCGGCTATGCCTTTTCGGGCGCCTATGTGCTGATGCCGGACAGCGCGCCGATGGCGCCACCGCGCCGCACGGCGGTGCCGGTGGTGCATGGCCCGCAAACCGCCATGGTCGTCGGCGACGGCGAAATCGATTGCGACGAATATGGCCGCATCCTTGTCCGGTTCCACTGGGATCTTGAGGGCGCCTATTCCATGCGCTGCCGGGTCAGCCAGAACTGGGCCGGCGGCGGCTGGGGCGGCGTGGTCATCCCGCGCATCGGCATGGAGGTCGTGGTCGAATTTCTGGACGGCAATCCCGACAAGCCGCTGGTCACCGGCTGCGTCTTCAACGGCCAGAACGACGCCCCCTATCCCTTGCCCGACAGCAAGACCAAGGCGGTCTGGCGTTCGAACACGCATCAGGGTCAGGGCTTCAACGAAATCAGCTTTGAGGATCAGGCCGGGCGCGAGATGGTCTATCTGCATGCGCAGCGCGACCACAATACCGATATCGGCCATGACGAGACGCATAGCATCGCCCATGACCGGTCCAAGACCGTGGGCAACAATCAGACCGAGACCATCGGCGCCAACAAGACCATCACCGTCGGCACCGATCACACCGAAAGCATCGGCGCCAACATGACGCTGAGCGTGGGCGGCAACCAGACCGAGGCGATCTCGGGGGATATGAATCTTGCGGTTTCGGGGGCGCAGACGCGCAATATCACCGGCACCGACGCCACCACCGTATCCGAGGGCGATCAGACCGTCACCGTGACCCGCGGCAAGCAAGAGGTTCAGGTTCTTGCGGCGGGGCAATACACCACCGTCAACAACGACATCGTCACCGTCTCGCGCGCCGGCGGCGTGCGGGTCAAGGCCGCCACCTGCGTCGTGCTTGAGGCGCCCAGCATCATGCTGCGGGCCAGCGATACCAACTATATCCTGGTGACCCAGGGACAGGTCGTCATCGAGGGCGCCGAGACCTTTATCAACCCGCGCGAAGCCGCGCCCGAGCTGTAAAGCAAGCTGCCATGTCCACCTGCCAAACCGAAAGTTTCTCACTGACCGTGCCCGACAGCTGGGCGGATCGCAGCATGATCACCTGGGTCGCGCCGGCCGCACCGGGCTATAAGGTGCTGCCCAATCTATTGTGTTCGCGCGGCGAATTGCAGTCGGGCGAGACGCTGGACGGCTTTGTGAACCGCCAGCTCAAGGAACTGATGGGGCAGGTCAAGAATTTCGACCTGATCAGCCGGCTGAATGTCGAATTCGGCGGCAGGCCGGCGGTCGAGCTGATCTTTGCGATGAAGCCGCAATCGGTGACGCTGAAGCAGCGCCAGCTGTTCTTTCAGGTCGATCCGGCGCGGCCTTTGGTGAACACCGTCGTGGCCACCGCCGCCCGGGAAAATTACGACGAGCTGGCCCCGGTCTTTGAAGGCATCATCCAATCCGTGACCTGGAATAACTGAGGTCACCGATGCCTGCCGCCCTGGCCGCCGCACATATCGGTCACCAGATCGAGCACAGCTCGGCCCTGATGGGGTTTCTGGTCGGCGCGGCGATCGGGCTTGCGGTGGGCGTGGCCATCGTCGCGGTGACGGTGGCGACGGGCGGCGCGGCGCTTGCGGTGATTGCGGCGGTCGGGGGTGCCGTCGCCGCGACCGGCGGCGGCGCGCTGGCCGGCATGTATGTCGGCGAGGCCCATCGAAGTCCAAAGGGCCCGATCAGCACCGGTTCGGCCAATGTCTATTACGGCCCGCAGCGGATTCCGGCGGCGCGCGCGGTGCTGGACACGGTCAGTTGTTCCAACCACGGCACCAAGCGCATCGCCACGGGCAGCGACAGCGTTTTCATCAACAGCTATCCGGCCGTGCGCGACAGCGACGTGACCGAATGCGACGGCACCGTCACCTCGGATCTGTCGCATATCCGCATCGGGGCGGAAACGCTGGCCTATCTGCCCATCGAAAGCGAGGTCCCCGACTGGATGGTCAATCTGGCCACCGGCATGGTGATTGTCGGGGGCGCGGTCGCCCTTTTGGCGGGGGGCGCGGCGGCCTTTGTCGCCGGCGGCTGGTGCGCGCTTGGCACATTCGGGTTGCAGGCCGGTCTTTCGGCTTTGGGTGGCGCGGTTCTGGCCCCCCTTGGCGGCATGATCGGCGAGGCGGTTCTGGGCGGCGAAATGGGCCGGCGGCTGGGCGAGGTCACCTTTGGCATGATCGGCGGCAGCATTGCCGGCCGCTTCGGTCTGGGGATGGGGCGGCGCACCTTTACCGGCCACCCGGTCGATGTCGCCACCGGCGAGCTTTATACCGCAGAGACCGATTTCACCATGGGCGGCGCCATTCCCATCGCATGGGAACGGTTCTGGATTTCCTCGTCCGATCAAAAGGGATCGCTGGGCCATAAATGGCACCATCCCCTTGATATGGAACTGGTCGAGGGGGGCGATTACGCGGTGCTGCGCGTCCCCTATGGCCGGCTTGTGCTGTTGCCTCGGCTGGCGCCGGGACAGAGCTTTTATCACCGCGCCGAAAAGCTGACCGCGATCCGCGACAGCCAGAGCGGCTGGCGCATCCGCATGGAGGATGGGCTGATCCGGCGCATGGCCGCATGGCCGGGCCGGCCGGGCTATTTCCGGCTGACCGCGCTTGGCGATGACAATGCCAATCAGGTCGCGCTCAGCTATGATTCGCGCGGCTGTCTGGTCAATGTGCGTGCCAGCGACGGCATCGATTATCAATTCTCGCTGGATCCGGTGGGGCGGGTGACCGAGATCACCAAGACCGACGGCAATGCCCGGATCATGCTGGCCACCTATACCTATGATCTGGCGGGTGAGCTGATCGCGGTGCGCAATGCCGGCGGCTCGGCACAGCTTTATGCCTATAGCCACGGCCTTATGGTGCGCGAGACGCGGCGCACCGGCCTGTCGTTCTATTTCGAATGGGACGATCCGTCACTGATGACGGGCGCGCGCTGCATCCGCACCTGGGGCGATGGCGGCATTTATGTCCGCGACATCCTTTATGACACCGACCGCGCGCTGACCACCGTGCGCAATGGCAAGAACAATACCGAACGCTATTTCTGGGATCCGCGCGGCTTTGTCACCCGCTGTTATTCGCCGCTGGGCGCGCAGAGCACCGCCCGCTTCAACCGCTTTGGCGAATGCGAGATCAGCACCGATGCCAATGGCCGCTCACAGCGCAGCGGCTATGACGAATTCGGCCGCCTCATCCTGTTTCAGGACGAAAGCGACGCCTGCCAGCGCTTTGCCTATTCCAGCCCTGATCCGACCGATCCGAATTTCTTCAATGTTGCCCGTCACATCGACGCGCTTGGCCATGAATCGCATTCGACCTATGATCAGCGCGGCAACCTGATTTCCTTTACCGATCCGACCGATCACACCATCCTGACGCTGCGCGACGAACGCGGCCTGCCGCTGGTCGTGCGCGATGTCGAGGGGGCGCTGGCGCGCTATTCCTGGACCCGTCAGGGCTGGTTACAGGAAGAGCGCAGCCCCAAGGGTGGGCGCATCCGCTATAGCCATGACGGCTTTGGCCGCGTGCAAGAGGAAACGGTCGAGGAAACCGGCACGACGCGCTATCGCTATGACGTGCATGACCGTCTGGTCGAGGTGCTGACCCCGGACGGGCGCACCTCGCGCATGTCCTATGATGCCGATGGCAATCTGATCGAACATATCGACCCGGCCGGTCACCGCACCGCATGGGATTTCGCCGGCCTGCCGATGCCGGTCCTGCGCACGAATGCCGATGGCACGCGCTTTCGCTATAGCTATGACAGCGAGCTGAACCTGATCGGGTTGCAGAACGAGTCGGGCGAAATCTATGCGCTGGAATACGACCCGGACGAAAGGCTGATCGGCGAGATCGGCTTTGACGGCCGCCGCCAGCGTTACCATTACGACCCCGCCGGCCATGTCATCCGCTATGAGGACGGCCATCGCGGCCACCGCCTGACCCGCGATCCGCTGGGCCGGCTGCTGCAACGGCAATGTTCGGACGGGTCATGGGCCAGCTATCGCTATGACGCGATGGGCCGCATGATCATGGCCGAGAACGAGGTCCGCCGCACCGGCTTTGTCTATGACCCCCGGGGCCTGCTTTTGCGCGAAACGCAGGGTGCGGTCGAAATCGCGCACAGCCTTTCGCCGCGCGGCGAACGCATCGGCTCGATGCTGCCGGACGGGCGGCGCATCGGCTATGGCTATGATCAGGACAGCTGTTTCGACCGCCTGACTTTTCAGGGCCGCGAGGTGCTGCGCCTGTTGCGCGACCGCATGGGCCGCGAAACCCAGCGCGAAGGCGGCGGCATCGGTCTTTCCACCGATTACGACCCCCAGGGCCGGATCGAGGGCCAGCGCGGCTATCGCCGCCGCCGCGACAAGCCGGTATTCGGGCGCAGCTATGATTACGATATGTCGGGTCTGATCCGGCAGGTGCGCGACATCGCGCGCGGCGACCGCGTCTTTCAATACGATGCGCGCGAACAGCTGCGCCGGGTATCGGGCGGCGGCACGCGCGAGGTCTTTTCCTTCGATCCCGCCGGCAACATCCTTGCCGATGTGGAAAGCGTGCGCAACGCCTCGGTCGTGGGCGGCCGGCTGTTGATGCGGGGCGATGTCCATTACCGCTATGACGACGCGGGCAACCGGGTCGAGATGCGCCGTGGCTGGGGCGGCCGCCACGTCTATCAGTTCGATTACGACGACATGAACCAGCTGGCCGAGGTGCGCGAAACCGCCGGCCGCGTGCATCGCACCACCCGCTTTGCCTATGACGCGCTGGGGCGGCGGGTGCTGAAACACCACCGCGAGGAAACCGCCCCGCTGATCGCCGCCAATGACTGGCACGGCGGCAGCAGCCCGCCGCAGGCGCGGCTGACGGTCGAGGAATCGGTCTGGTTCCTGTGGGATGGCGACAATCTTCTGGCCGAGGGGCGGGGGGATCTGTCCGGCCCGGCCGATGCCTTTGCCATCGTCTATGTCCATGAACCCGACACCTTTCGCCCGGCCGCCCAGATCCGCCGCCATTCCTCGGAAAACGAAGGGGCGGTGCTGCTTTACTGGAACGACCATCTGGGCACCCCGCATGAGCTGACCAACGAGTCGGGCGAACTGGTCTGGCAGGTCGCGCTCAGGGCCTGGGGCGGGATCGGGCGCGTCCATGTCGAGCGGGTCGAAAACAATATCCGCTTTCAGGGGCAATATTACGACGCCGAGACCGGGCTGCATTACAACCGCTTTCGCCATTACGACCCGGCGGCGGGCTGTTATGTCAATCAGGATCCGATCGGGCTGGCGGGGGGCGAGGTGCTGGCCCGCTATGCCTCGGATCCGCAGCGCTGGGTCGATCCCTGGGGCCTGACGACATGGGATGATTTCCGGCGCGAAAATCGCGGCCGCTATGACCGTCAGAGCCTGTCGACCGCCTATGCCGAGAAATACCCCAAGCCCACGGTGATGCCCGGCGGTGCCGTGCACGGCAATTCCCATGCCAGCACGCGCACGACCTATGGCTATATCATCCGTGAAAGAACCGCCGACGGATCGCCCGGCCGCATCCTGAAATTCGGCGAAACCAGCAAACCGAACCCGATCCGCCGCTATACGCAGGGCTATTACACCCGCAACAATGCCTATATGCAGGTGGTCAAAAAGGGCAGCAAGGCGCAGATGTACCAATGGCAGCATCAGCGCATCGTCGAATATTCGGCCCGGCATGGCGTCCGGCCCAGCCTGAACAAGTGCAATTACTGAGGCCGGAATGGACATCTTTTTCACCAGCGTGACCGAGGGCAAGACCGGCAACGACCTGCCGCGCATCTACATGCCGATGAACACGCTGCTGAAGGAACGGCTGGGCGGGCGCGATTACGGCCCGGGATTGCAGCTTTGGTTTCTGATGTTCGTTCTGGTCGCGCCGGGGTTTCCGGGCGCCGATGACAAAGAGCGCGTAACCTACAAGAAAAAGGATCGCAGCACCGATCTGCGGCTGTTTCTGGATTTCGCGGCCTATAAGGCCGGCGATGCCGGGATGCGGCAACATCTGGTCTATGACTGCATGATGCGTTCGCTGCACCTGTTGGCGGCCAAGAAAATCCCGGATTTCGACAGCGCCGCGCTGATCGCGGATGTCGAGAAAATCGGCACCGAACAGGGTTGGAGCCGGGCCTGAAACGGGCCTGACGCGCGGCGGCGCCGCAAAATCGGCGAAGAACCCCCAGACATGCCGTTCCGGCATCACAGAACCGTTGCGTTCTGGCCCGAGCCGGCTAGAAACGAACCGGTATGTTTAATTGAAAATTAACCTAGATACTCTCAATGAAATTGATGCAAAGATTGTTTCTTCGCCCCGTTTCCGGGGTGGGCTTGTGGCTGCGACCGGGTTTGCCCGGCGCGGATTTTGTGTCGCGACAGCCTGGCTGCGTGGTTTCCCGGTTCCTTGGTTCAGCCTGCTGGAAAAAGGGACAAGCATGGAAACCTT
Source organism: Paracoccus mangrovi (assembly GCF_042648425.1). Lineage (NCBI taxonomy): Bacteria > Pseudomonadati > Pseudomonadota > Alphaproteobacteria > Rhodobacterales > Paracoccaceae > Paracoccus > Paracoccus mangrovi. Next base: position 80,058 of record NZ_JBHRXJ010000015.1, read on the forward strand.
GACGGAATACGACAAACTGGATGGCAAGGTGATCGCCGATCGCCGGACCGGGCGCCCGGTGATGGGTTTCGCCATTCAGACGCGGCTCTTTCTGGCCGATGGCGCCCAGACCCGGACCCGCCACGCCGCCTGTGACGCGCTGGCGCTGTTTCGCCAGCTGGCGCCGACGCAGGTCACGCATGTGCAGCCCGATCCCGATAGCGGCCCGCGCCCGATTGGCGCCGGCGATCTGGCGACGAGCCTGCGCGATGCGGCCGGGCGGCTGGACCCCGGGCGGGACATGCATGCGCCGCATCTGACATCCTGGCCGGCGGCGCCGCCGAAATGGCAGGCCAGCGCCACCTTGCCGGCCGGCAGCGAAGGCGATGACGCGATTTCGGTCTTTGACGCGGCCGTGCCCCCGGCATTCGTGCGCGGCAATCCGAATCTGTATCTGGGGGCGGTGCTCGACTGGTGCGAAACGCTGCGGCCGCTGCACGGGCTGGCGGGATTCGCGCCGATCTATGAATTCGGCATGAGCCGCAGCCATATGTGCGAAACTTGGCCCTTTCTGGCGCGGTTTCCGGGGCTGCACTATCCGCTGCCCTATACCAATGCCGCCAAGGGACAGGCCGCGCGCCGCATTTCCGGCACGAACTGGCTGACGATTCTGGGCGATGAGGTGCTGGCCGCCCTAGGCGGGCAGGCCGAGCTGATCGCCCGGCTGGCGGCGGCATGGGCCGCGGTGATGGACGAGCCGCTGCGCCAGCAGTTGCCGCCGGGCATCACCTTGCACGATTACGACGGCGGGCTGTTGATCCGGGCCGGGATGCATCCGCAGCTGGGCGATGTGAACATGGGCAATATCCCCGAAACCTATCGCGTGGTGAATGACGCCCTGCGCCCGCTGCGCTTTGAGGATTATCAGCAAAATCCCAAGGACCTGATCGAGGTTCCGCGCCCGCTGGATGCCTATGAAGAAACGCTGAACTGGCTGAATCGCTTCGATATCGAGCCCTAGATCGGCCTTTCCGGCCCCGACAGGGATCGCGATCCTTGCCGGGGTTGGCCGATTGCCGCCGAAAAATCGGGTTTTGGGCGATCAACTCGCCGCGTCATTGTCAGATTTTGCTGGTCAAATGCCACCGGCTGCGGCAGGTAGTTTCAAAAAGGTCAATGAGTTTATTAGGGAATTTATCTTGCTTTTGGCGATTTCGGACTGCCCTTGTCGGATGCCGGGGGCAAAAGCCGGCTTCTAGCGTGCAAGAACGGAAGGCTTGCGGCGATGCGGATGGTCATGGATGATGACTATGCGTCGTCTGCGGGGGCTGTTCGCACAAGGTCGTGGTCATTTGGCATGTGGCAGAATTGGAGCACCGCCCTAACCCCTGAAAAGGCCCCGTTCAGGTTCGTCATGGATCGCGGGATGCCGATGCATGCCGTCTGTATGGCCGATGCGTTGGCGGACGGGCAGGTGGCATGACAGAGCTGGCCTCGATCCTTGCCTGGGGCATTGCGACGGTGGCCGATGGCGACAGCCGGGAACAGGCAGATGCACTGGTCGAGGGTCGCCCGCATTATCAGCGCCATCCCCGCTGGGTCGGGCGCGACGGGCAACGCCAGATCATGTGCTGGGCCTCGGGGCTGCGCGATCACGTCGATTTCGCCTCGCGGGTCGCGCTTTTGGCACAGCGCGCCTGGTCGGCCTGCCGTCAGGCGCAATTGCAACAGGGCATGCAGCCGGCGCGGGCGGAGTTGATCCTGGCCCTGCCGCTGGTGCTGGGCTTTCATCCCGACCTGCGCGAGAATTTCACCGCCGCCGCGGCGCGGCTGAACTTTGACGGCATGACCTCTGTTCAGCTGATTTTTGGCGAGCATGCGGTCGGGCTTGCGGTCTTTGAACGCGCCGCCGCCGCCCTGACCCGCGGAGGTGCGCGCCACGTCTATATCGCGGCCGCCGATACGCTGGTCGCGCCGATGATCCTGGACATGCTGGCCGCCAAGGGCGAGCTGCGCGACCGTCACAATCCCTGGAACCCGGTCCCGTCCGAGGCGGCCGTCTGCATGCTGATCGCCCGCCCTCAGGATGGCTGGACCGGGGTCAGCCAGCATCCCTGTGTCATGGCCAGCGCCTCGCGGATCGAGGATATGTTCGCCGAGATTTCCGAGGCGGCCTGCGATGATGGCGACAGCCTGACCGAGGCCGCGCGCGAAAGTCTGGCGCAGATGCCCGATGTGGCGCGGATCGTTTCGGACGCTTCGGGTTGCCGCTGGCGGGCCGAGGAACTGGGCCGGGTGACCTCGGCGCTGTCGGTGCATGTGCAGGATGCGCCGATCTTTACGGCGGCGCAGGCGGTTGGCGATGTCGGCGCCGCAACCGCGCTTTTATCGGTGGTGATGGGGCTTTCGGCCGGCCCGGGCGGCAGCCTGATCCTGGCCAGCGAACGCAGCGGCAGCCGGCGCAGCGCCATCGTCATTCCCGCCGCAAGGGCCGGGGCTTCGGGGCTGTCCTGTGGCGGCGCGGGGCTGGCCCTGGGCTAGGTGCGCAGGGTCACGGCGGTATTGTCGATCAGCCGGATCCCGTCCAGCATTGCCGCCACCAAAAGCCGCGCCGGGCGACCGGCCACGGGATCACCCAGCGTCGTTGCGTCGCGCAGTTCCAGATATTCGACCGGATCGAACCCGGCGGCGGCAAGATCGGCGTGCGCCGCACGCAGGACATCGGCCACCGGCTCGCCCGCCTCGATCCGGCGGGTGGCGGCAAACAGCGCCTGCGGCAGCGCCGCCGCCCGGCTGCGGGCCTGTGGCGACAGGCGCTGATTGCGCGAGGACAGCGCCAGCCCGTCCTCGGCCCGCACGCAGGGGCAGGGGACGATATCGAGCGGCAGTTGCAGATCAGCGACCAGCCGCCGGACCAGTTGCAGCTGTTGCCAGTCCTTTTCGCCGAAAAACGCGGCATCGGGCTGGGTCATGTTGAACAGCAGCGTCACCACCGTGGCCACGCCGTCGAAATGGCCGGGGCGATGCGTGCCCTCAAGCGGCTCGGTCACGCCCGAAACCCGGATCGTGGTGGCGTGATCGGGGGGATAGACCTCGGCCGCGTCGGGCACGAATAGCGCATCCACCGCAAGCGGCCCCAGCAATTCGGCATCGGCCAGTTCGGTTCGCGGATATCGGGCGAAATCCTCGGGATTGTTGAACTGACGCGGGTTCACGAACAGGGTGACGACAACCCGGTCGCAGCGTTCGCGCGCCGCCCGCACCAGGCTAAGATGCCCCTCATGCAGGGCGCCCATGGTGGGGACAAGGCCGATGGTTTCGCCGTGCCCCTTCCAGCGCCGGATCTGTCCGCGCATCTGTGACAGCGGGCGGATGATCGGCGCGCTCATGCAGGGGTGCCCGCGCCGAAGCTGTGTTCCGGGCCGGGAAAGCGGCGGGCGCGCACATCGGCGGCATAGGCCGCGATGGCGGCATCGGCCGTCTCGCCCAGTTCGGCATAACGTTTGACGAATTTGGGGTGAAAATCGGTGAACAGGCCCAGCATGTCGTCGACCACCAGCACCTGACCGTCGCAATCCACGCCGGCGCCGATGCCGATGGTCGGCACGGCGATTTCCTGGGTGATGCGCTGGCCCAGCGTTTCGGGCAGCTTTTCCAGCACCACCGCGAATGCCCCCGCATCGGCCAAGGCGATGGCGTCGCGGGTGACGCGGTCGGCCTCGTGATGGCCGCGACCCTGAACCTTATAGCCGCCGAGCGTGTTCACCGATTGCGGCGTCAGCCCGACATGGCCCATGACCGGGATCCCGCGCTGGACCAGAAAGGCGACGGTATCGGCCATGTGCCGGCCGCCTTCCAGCTTGACCGCCTGACAGCCGGTTTCGGCCATCAGCCGGGCGGCATTCTCAAAGGCCTGTTCACGGCCCCGCTCATAGCTGCCAAAGGGCATGTCGACGGTGATGCAGGCCTGACTTGCGCCGCGCGCGACGGCCTGACCGTGCAGGATCATCATTTCCATGGTGACGCCCAGCGTCGAGGGCAGCCCGTGCAGCACCATGCCGACGCTGTCGCCCACCAGCACAAGGTCGCAATGCCGGTCGACCAGTTTCGCCACCGGCGTCGTATAGGCGGTCAGACAGACGACGGGTTCATGCCCCTTGCGGGCGCGGATATCGGCCGCGCCAAGGCGGGGCTTGCGGTCGGGGGTCGCGCTCATCGGAAGGTCTCCGGTTCTGGGGTCTGCGGATGGGTGAATATGTGATACGGGCGCGAATGTCTTGCAATAAAATGTCGCGAGGCCCCCGGGTTCGGACAGGAATCAACGGCGGCCCGGCGGCCCGGGGTGACCACCCATTCTTGACAACGCACGACTGGCGCGCCAATTGCGAAAGCGGGGCCGCGCGCCCGCGGCAATGATCTTTTACGGGGACGGGACATGACGCTTAAAGCTGCCATCCTTGGGGCATCGGGCTATACCGGGGCCGAGCTTGTCCGTCTGTTGGCGACGCATCCGCAGATCGAGATCGCGGCGCTGTCGGCGGATCGCAAGGCCGGCCAAAGCTATGACGCGGTGTTTCCGCATCTGCGTCACCTAAGCCTGCCGCCGCTGGTCCGCATGGAAGAGATCGACTTTTCCGGCATCGATATCGTCTTTTGCGCCCTGCCGCACGGGCTGAGCCAGCCCCTGGTCGGGCAATTGCCGGCATCGGTCAAGGTTGTCGATCTGGGCGCCGATTTCCGGCTGCGCGATCCGGCGGAATACAAGAAATGGTATGGGCTGGACCATGCCGCGCCCGAACTTCAGTCGCAGGCGGTCTATGGCCTGACCGAATTCTATCGCGACCAGATCCGGGACGCGCGGCTGGTCGCCGGCACCGGCTGCAACGCGGCGACGGTGCAATTCGCGCTGCGCCCGCTGATCGGGTCGGGGCTGATCGACATCGACGACATTATCTGCGACCTTAAAAACGGTGTCTCTGGCGCTGGCCGCTCGCTCAAAGAGAACATGCTGTTCGCCGAACGCTCCGAGGATGTCGCCGGCTATTCCCAAGGCGGCAAGCACCGCCATCTGGGCGAGTTCGATCAGGAATTTTCGGCCATCGCCGGGCGGCCCGTGCGGATCCAGTTCACGCCCCATCTGGTGCCGGTCAATCGCGGCATCCTTGCGTCCTGTTACCTCAAGGGCGAGGCCGAGGCCGTTCACGCCGCGCTGGCCGCCGCCTATGCCGATGAGCCCTTCATCGTCGTGCTGCCCTTTGGGCAATTGCCGGCGATGGCGCATGTGCAGGGATCGAATTTCTGTCATATCGGGGTGACGGGCGACCGGATTTCGGGGCGCACGCTGGTGGTGTCCACGCTCGACAACCTCTGCAAGGGGTCGAGCGGGCAGGCGCTTCAGAACGCCAATCTGATGCTGGGGCTGGACGAAACCGCCGGGCTGATGCTGGCGCCGGTCTTTCCCTAGGTCCTGATCCCGTAACGGCTGATCTTGTCGTTCAGGGTGCGGCGCGCCATGCCAAGTGCCTGCGCGGCGCGTTCGGTATTGCCGCGCGTGCGTTCCAGCGTGGCGCGGATTTCGCGCGCCTCATAGGCGGCGACGCGCTCGGCCAGGGTTTGCGGTTCCGAAATGGCGCGGGCAGGGGCCTCGGGCAGTTCGATCCCCAGCGCGAAGCGTTCGGCCATGGCCTTCAGCTCGCGGATATTGCCCGGCCATGCCCGGCGCGAGATCCGATCGCGCAGGCTCCAGTCGATTTCCGGCAGCTCGCGACCATAGCGGCGGGCGGCCAGCTGGGCGAAATGCGCGAATAACAGCGCGATATCGGGACCAAGCGCGCGCAGCGGCGGCAATTCGATTTCCGCCCCGGCCAGACGATAGAAAAGATCCGCGCGCAGGCTGCCATCCAGCGTCAGCGCCCGCAGATCGGTCTTGGCCAATGCGATGACGCGCAGGTCCAGCGGGCGGGCGGCGTTTTCGCCCAGCCGGGTGATCCGCCGTTCCTCAAGC
>NZ_JBHRXJ010000016.1:0-78157 GCF_042648425.1 Paracoccus mangrovi
CCCTGCCCGGACGACAAGGTGAACCGAGCCTTCGTGGCAGACATGCCAAACGAGCTGTGGGTTTCGGATTTCACCTATGTCTCCACCTGGCAGGGTATGGTTTACGTCGCCTTCGTGACCGACGTCTTTGCCCGCAAGATCGTCGGCTGGCGCGTCTCGACGTCGATGACGACAGGCTTCGTGCTCGACGCACTAAACCAGGCCATCTGCCAGAGGGCGCCGTCCGAGGCTGACAAGCTAATCCACCACAGCGACCGCGGCAGCCAATACCTGTCGATCCGATACACCGAGCGACTGGCAGAGGCGGGTATCGACACATCCGTCGGCAGCGTCGGGGATTCCTATGACAATGCCCTCGCGGAAAGCATCATCGGACTGTTCAAGACCGAGGTCATCAAGTTCCTTGGACCCTGGAAGTCGGTTGGTCAGGTCGAATGGGAAACCCTGAAATGGGTCGACTGGTATAACAACACGCGCCTGCACAGCGCCATCGGATATGTCACACCGAACGAAGCAGAGGAGGCTTTCTACGCTGCCTTGAATAACGTCGAAAAAGCCGCGTAATCATTGAACCAGAAACTCTCCGGTAAACCCGGGGCGGTTCATCGGCTGGAAGCGGGCCGCCGGCTTGCGGCGGTTCCGAACGGCCTATGTCGAGGTCGCCCGCAAGAACGGCAAATCGGCCCTGCTGGCCGGGATCGCGCTCTATGCGCTGGTGGCGGATGGCGAGGCCGGGGCGCATGTCTATGCCGCCGCGACCACGCGCGATCAGGCGCGGATCGTCTTCGGCGAGGCCGAGCGGATGGTCGCGGCGAGCCCGGCGCTGTCCGCCCGGGTGACCCGCACGGTGAACAACCTCGCGGTGCTGCCCACTGCCTCCTGGTTCCGGCCACTGTCGGCCGATGCCAGCAAGATGGACGGGTTGAACGTGCACTTCGCCGCCGTGGACGAGGTGCATGAGCATCCGGGACCCGAGATCATCCAGAAGCTCAACACGGCCACCGGTGCGCGGCGCCAGCCGCTGATCGTCGAGATCACTACCGCCGGCCACGACCGCCACTCGGTCTGTCGCCAGCATCATGAGTTCTCGGTCAAGGTGCTCGAGGGGACGCTGCCGCAGGAGACGGCCGATCCCTGGTTCGGCTTCATCGCCACCATCGATGAAGGCGACGACTGGACCGATCCGAAGGTCTGGGTGAAGGCCAATCCGAGTCTTGGCGTGACGGTGAAGCCGGATGATCTGAAGCGCCAGATCGACGAGGCGCGCGAGATGCCGGCGCAACAGAACGCGATCCGCCGGCTGCGCCTGAATGAATGGACCGAACAGGTCACCCGCTGGCTCGACATGGAGGTCTGGGCGGAGGGTGGACTGCCGGTAACGGCCGGCGGCGCGGACATCGCGGGGGAGCTTGCCCGTCTGGAGCAACTGCTCGCGGGACGTGAATGCTATGGCGGGCTGGATCTCGCCCGGGTCAACGACCTATCGGCCCTTATGCTGCTGTTTCCGCCGACGCGGGATTCGGCGCTCGGGAGCCTGGCCGAGAAGTGGATCACGCTCAGCCGCTTCTGGGTACCGGAGGAGGACATCCTGCGCCGCGCCCGGCGCGACCGGGTGCCCTATGATGTCTGGCGCGACCAGGGGTTCCTGGTGGCCAGGCGCATCTGCTCTTGCGCGGCAATGCCTATGCCATGATCGTCCGCTCCCGCGGTTCGGTGCAGGCGCTGATCCCGCTGCATCCGGATCGGGTCGAGGTGGTGCAGGACAAGGACCTGGCGCTGAGCTTTCTCTATACCCGCCCCGATGGAAGGCGTCTGCGGCTGACGCAGGACGAGGTGCTACATCTGGTCGGGCTGACGCTGGATGGAGTGCGGGGGGTCTCACCCATCGCCTATGCCCGCGAGACCATCGGGCTGGCGCTGGCGATGGAGGATCATGGCGCCACCACCTTCCGCAATGGCGCCCGAGTCTCGGGCGTGCTCAGACACCCGCAGAAGCTCGGACCCGAGGCGGTGGCCAATCTCAAGGCCGGGCTCGAGGCATTCCGCGCCGGCGGCGATCAGGAGGGCAAGCACCTCATTCTCGAGGAAGGTATGGATTACGCCCGTATCGCGATGACCGCCGAGGATGCGCAATGGATCGAGAGCCGCAAGTTCAGCCGCAGCGACATCGCCATGTTCTTCGGGGTGCCGCCGCATATGATCGGCGATACCGAGAAGTCCACCAGCTGGGGCACCGGCATCGAGCAGCAGTCGATCGGCTTTGTGGCCTATACGCTCGAGGATCACCTGACCATGTGGGAGGAGGCGATCGACCGCGACCTGATCGGCGCGGATGATCTGCTCTATGCCCGCTTCAACCGCGCAGCCCTCGTCAAGGGCGATATCAAGGCCCGCTGGGAGGCCTATGTGAAGGGTCTGCAATGGGGTGTGTGGAGCCCCAACGAGATCCGCGCGCTCGAGGACCAGAATCCACGTGCCGGCGGCGACATCTATTATCCGCCGCCCAACATGACGGCTGCGGCCGGGGACGCGGGTGACGATGCGGACGCGCCCACAAGCGAAGGAGTTTCCGATGAGCCTGCGTGATCTTCCTGCCGGACCGGCCTTGCCGCGCCCCGCGGCGTTCCAGGCCGATGCGCCATCAGACGCATTGGTCCGCTGGGCCGAAATGCCGGTCGCCGCGCAGGTCACTTCCGTCACCGAGAGCGACAGCACCATCACCATCTTCGACGTGATCGGCGAGGATGATATGGGCGGCGGGGTGAGCCTGCGCCGGATCGCAGCGGTCTTGCGCAGGATCGGGCCGCAGGCGGTGACGGTGCAGATCAACTCCCCCGGCGGCGACATGTTTGAAGGCATTGCCATCTACAACCTGCTGCGCGCCCATCCGGCCGCGGTCACCGTCGAGGTGTTGGGCCTCGCGGCCTCGGCGGCCTCCATCATCGCCATGGCCGGCGACGAGATCCACATGAGCCCCGGCAGCTTCCTGATGCTGCACAATGCCTGGGGCGTGGTGATCGGCAATCGCCACGATATGGCTGAGGCCGCTGCGCTCTTCGAGACATTCGATGCCGCGCTCACTGAGATCTATGTCGCCCGCAGTGGCCGGTCACCCGGCGAGATTGCCACGCTGCTCAATGCCGAGACCTTTCTCAGCGCCGAGGAGGCAATCGCGGCGGGGATGGCGGATGGCATGGTGGAGGGCGGTGACAAACTACCGCGCGCCGAAGCCGTGCCGCGCATCACCGCGCCGATCCGGCCCGACATTCACGCCCGGCGTCGCATCGATGCGGCGCTGGCCGGGCAAGGCATCCCCCGCAGCGAGCGGCGGGCGATGATGCGACAGATTGGCGGCATGCGAGACGCTGCTGCGACGGCCATGCCGGACGCTGGCCTTGACCCTGCTGCCCTTCGGCAGCTCATCGATACCATCCGTTCATAAGGACATCACCCATGACCTTCCATCATGCCTCCCGCATCCGCGGGACAGTTCGCCTGCGCGCCGAGGCCGGCGACGCCAACGCCATCCTCGCCGATCTGAACCGCGCCTTCGCCGCCTTCAAGGACGAGCATCAAGCCGAGATCAACGGCATCAACGCGAAGTTCGCCGATGTCGTGCAGGCCGAGAAACTCGAGCGCATCAATACCGAGATCACCAAGCTGCAGTCTGCGCTGGATGAGACCAACACCATGCTAGCCGCAGCCAAGCTGGGCGGCGCAAGCAGCGCGGATCGGGCGGACAGCCCCGAGACCCGCGAGCACGCCCGCGCCTTCAACCAGTTCTTCCGCCGCGGCGTCGAGGCCGGGCTTCGGGAACTGGAGGTGAAGGCCGCGCTTCGCACCGACAGCGATCCCGATGGCGGCTATGTCGTGCCTGATCAGATGGAACAGACCATCGACCGGGTGCTGGGCTCGGTCTCGGCCATGCGGTCGATCGCCAGCGTCATCTCGATCTCGGCCGGCAGCTACAAGAAGCTGGTCAATCAGGGCGGGGCCGCAGCCGGCTGGGTCGGCGAGCGTCAGGCCCGCCCCGAGACCGCCAGCCCGAGGCTCGCTGAACTGGCTTTCCCGGCGATGGAGATCTACGCCAACCCGGCCGCGACCCAGACCCTGCTCGACGATGCCCGTGTCGATATCGCTGCCTGGCTGGCAGAGGAGGTCTCGACCGCCTTCGCCGAGGCCGAGGCTGCCGCCTTCATCACCGGCGACGGGGTGAACAGGCCCCGCGGCATCCTGGCCTATGACACGGTCGCCAATGCCTCTTACGCCTGGGGCAAGATCGGCTACACCGCCTCGGGCGTCGCGGCCGCATTGACCGATGCCAGCCACAACGGCGTCGATGCGCTGATCGACCTCGTCTACGGGCTGAAGCAGGGCTACCGGCAGAATGCGCGCTTCCTGATGAACCGCTCACTGCAAGCCACCATCCGCAAGCTGAAGTCCAAGACCGAGGAGCTCTATCTCTGGCAGCCCCCGGTCCAGGCCGGCCAGCCGGCAACGCTGCTCGGCTATCCGATCAGCGATGACGACAACATGCCCGATATCGCCGCCGGAGCTTTCCCGATCGCCTTCGGGGATTTCCGGCGCGGCTATCTGATCGTCGACCGCTTCGGCATCCGGGTGCTGCGCGATCCCTTCACCAACAAGCCCTATGTGCATTTCTACACCACCAAGCGCGTCGGTGGCGGGGTGCAGAATTTTGATGCCATCAAGCTGCTGAAGATCGCGGCCAGCTGATCGCCCGGCTGAACCAAGGCGCGCGCGCGGCAGGGTTCAGCCCGCGTCTTCCCACCCACATTCCTGCACAGGAGGATCCGATGAAGGATCTGCATTCCAGTCTCTCGGTGGCCGCGGCCATCGACGTGGCCACGCTCACCGACGACAGCACCCCCGTGGCCATTGACCTGCGGGGTCATGACGGTGCCGAGATCATTCTCGCCATTGGCGCGGGCGGCATCACCTTCACCTCGACCAACAGGATCGAGCTCATCCTGACCCATTCCGATGACGACAGCAGCTATGAGGCGGTGACCGCAGCCGACCTGCTGGGCGTCCCGACCGTGGGCGAAGGCGGCATCGTCAAGGCGCTGGTCGAGGCCCACGCCACCGCCGCCGTCTATCGCTTCGGCTATGTCGGCACCAAACGCTATCTGAAGCTGCTGGCGGCGCTTGAAGGCACCCATGCCACCGGCACGCCGATTGCCGGCCTGGTGATCAAGGGTCACGGCCAGGTCAACCCACAGGAAAATCAGGGCTGAGCTCTGATGCAGGACTGCCTGTGCCCTTCTCAAGGAGCATTGCCATGTTCACGCTTACCCGCATAGTCGCCCCCGCGGAGGCGCCGGTCATGCTGGCCGAGGCCAAGGCGCAGCTCCGCGTCGATCATGACGATGAGGATCCGCTGATCCAGCAATACATCGATGCCGCCACCGCCTGGCTCGATGGGGCGTCCGGGATCCTTGGCCGCTGCCTCGTGAGCCAAACCTGGCAGATGGATCTGGACGCAATCACCGGTCCGATCCTGCTGCCATTTCCTGACAGTGTGATCGACAGCGTCGTCTTCACCGATGCGACGGGCGGGGATGTCGATTACGTGATTTCCCGTCAGGACGAGGGGCTGCTCCTTCGGTCCAGGACCGGCTTCGGCCGCCCCGCCACGATCACCTTCATCGCAGGCTATGGCGCCCCGGCCGATGTTCCTGCCACTCTCCGCCAGGCCATGCTGCTCCTCATCGCCCATTGGTTCGAGAACCGCGCGGCAATCAGCCTCGGGCCAAGCGCGTCGGCGCTGCCGCTGGCGCTTGATGCGATGCTGGCTCCGCATCGCAGGATCAGACTGTGACGATGGTCGCCGGGCGTCTGCGGCGCAGGGCCACCTTCCAGGAGGCGGTGTTGATCCGCGATCCGGACGGCATGCTGATCCAGGGGTGGGAGGATCGCTTCACCCGCTGGTGCCATATTCATTACCTGCGCGGCTCGGAGACCGTCATGCAGGCACGGCTGGTCTCGAAGTCGCCGGTCATCCTGACGGTCCGGGCAAGCACCGAGACGCGCGCCGTCACCTCGGAATGGCGGGCAGTGATTGCCGGGGTCATCTTCGATCTCAAGGAGGATCCCCGACCCGGCGAAGATGGTGCCGTCTTCGAGATGCTCGCCGAGGCGTGAAAGGCGCCGCGTCGACTTGGACTATTCAGGGGCTCGAAGGCGCGCCGGATCATGCGGTGCTGGCGTGCTGCGGGACAAGACATCGATGTGTCAGTGATATCCGAGCCGGGCAATCACCCTGCAGGAAGCAGCAAATGCCTCGACCGCAGCGTCACGCCCGGCCCGGTTCACGGTTCACAGTTTCAAAAAGCGGCAGAGATTCGCTGCTGGTGGATGATGGCACAGGAGGCCCAGTCTGTCCCGCGACGAAACGGGCACAGTTGTGCACTGTCAATGATCACCGGATAGAACGGTTTGCCTTCGCCGCCATCGGCAAGTCTCGCCGCGATGCGCTCTGAGCGGCACGGGCGCTACGCGCACCCAAACCCCTGCCGCTCTTTGGCAGCGATGGCGAAGGCGGACAGGAGCCGGAGGTCACACTGCCAGCAATGACGCTCGGACATCCTGCTCTGGGCCCTCGACGCCAGTGGAGGTGCGGCATGAGGTTCCATCCCAAGGGCTATGGCGGGCAGCGCAGGTCGCCCGATGAGGTGAAGCGCGACGGCTGGCGCGAACAGGGCGTGCTGGCCGTCAGCGTGGATGACCAGCGTCTGACCTGGCCCGAGCGCGAACTCGTCGAGCAGCTGGGCACGCGTCTCTATGGCCCGCGTCCGGCCGAGGACCTGCGCCATGGCTGAGCACAACTGGACCGCCGAAGACGTCGCCGATCATTTCGAGGAGGCGTTCCGCACCCTGCGCAAGCTGCCGCCCGTGAAGGTGCAGGGCTATTTCAACGCCTGGCCACAGGTCATCCGCACCGAACGCGAGATCCTCGCCATGGAGCCCGAACCGATGCGGGTCTGGCCCTCGGCCGCCGCGATCTCGCGGCTCGAGCAGACCTTCGACTGGGTGCTCTGGCTCGGCGAGAGTGAACGCCGCCTGATCTGGTGGCGAGCTGCCCGGCGGCCGTGGAAGCAGATCACCCATGAGCTGGGCGTCGACCGCAGCACCGCATGGCGCCAGCACAAGCTCGCGCTCACCAAGATCGCCGCGCGGCTGAATGCGCGCTGAAATACTTGGCTCGGGCGGTCTCGTAGGATGCCACCCGAACCAACTCGTACTGCCTTCCACGGCGCCGCGCTCGGGAAGTACCTGTTTGTCGGAGGAAAATCGACTTGCGAAGCTCGAGAAAGTATACTGATACGGCACGGGCGGCGGGATCAACGTCACAATCGTGGCGCGCGACGCCGAGAGCTTCCGGCAGTCGCGCACGCAGGTCGCGGCGGATATCGCCCGCGCGGTCTCGCTCGGGCGGAGGGGCATGTGATGGCGTTCCATGAGGTGCGGTTCCCGGACAACATCAGCCGGGGCGCGCGCGGCGGGCCCGAGCGGCGCACGCAAATCGTCGAGCTCGCCTCCGGGGACGAGGAGCGCAACGCCAGCTGGGCCAACTCGCGCCGCCGCTACGATGTCGCCTACGGCATCCGCCGCGCTGACGATCTGGCGGCGGTGGTTGCCTTCTTCGAGGCGCGGAATGGCCGCCTCCATGGCTTCCGCTTCAAGGACTGGGGCGACCACAAGTCCTGTCTACCCTCGGGTACGCCATCGCCAACCGACCAAGCCATCGGCACCGGCGACGACACGACGACCGCCTTCCAACTGGTCAAGCGTTACGCCTCGGGCGCGCAATCCTGGACGCGCGCCATTGCCAAACCAGTGACCGGAACCGTGCGCATCGCCCTCGCTGGGGTCGAGCAGCCCTCCGGCTGGTCCGTCGACACCACGACCGGCCTCGTCACCTTCAGCGCCGCGCCGGGCGCTGGCGTCGCGATCACCGCGGGCTTCGAGTTCGACGTGCCGGTCCGTTTCGACACCGACGTGCTCGACGTGACGCTCGACCTCGAGCGGCTCGGCTCGATCACCTCCATCCCGCTGCTGGAACTGCGCCGATGAAGACCCTCGACCCCGCCCTGCAGGCCCATCTCGACGAGGGTACGACGACGCTTGCCTGGTGCTGGCGTATCGCCCGCGCCGATGGCGCGAGTTTCGGCTTCACCGACCACGACCGGACGCTCAGCTTCGACGGGACCGACTTCGAGCCCGAGAGCGGGCTCACGGCATCCGAGGTGCGGTCGGGATCGGACCTGTCGGTCGATGCGCAGGATGCCGAGGGGGTGCTGACCTCGGACCGCATCACCGAGACCGACATCCTCGACGGCCGCTGGGACTACGCGGAGGTCGATGTCTGGCGCGTGAACTGGGCCGACACCGGCCAGCGCGTCCTGATGCGGCGCGGCGCCATAGGTCAGATCCGGCGCGGGCGGCTCGCCTTCGTCGCCGAGGTCCGCTCGCTCGCCCACGTCTTGGGCCAGACGGTCGGGCGGACGTTCCAGGCGACCTGCGACGCCGCGCTTGGCGATGCGCTCTGCGGCGTCGATCTGGAGGATCCCGCATTCAAGGGCACCGGCGGTGTGATTGATCTCCTGCGGGACCGGGCGTTCACCGCCTCGGGGTTGGGCGCATTCACGTCCGGCTGGTTCACCTTCGGCACGCTCGAATGGACCTCCGGCGCGAACGCGGGGCAACGACATGACGAACGGCCACTCCAGAAGAGTACTCCGCTGTCTGCGGCGACACCTTCCAATTCCGGTGCATCTGGCCCGGGGCGGGGCGGCTGGCGGGCCGTCAGGCAAGCGCGGCGAATAGGCCCAACGCGACGAGAATCAGGGTGACCGAGGTCGCCGCGTGGTCGTTGATCAACCGCTCCAGCCGTTCCAGCCCCTCAGCGATCACCGGTAAGGTCTTTCCTTTCTCGACCGGCTTCTCTGACCCGCCCGCCGATACGGCGGCTTGAGTTGCAGCGGCCGCACGGGCGCTGAACCTCGCGACCACTCCGAGCAGGTCGCCTTCGGGGAGCGACGGGGCGCGCAATCCGGTTCCCACCGCGGCGATGACGAGAACCGCTGCGAGCCCGAGGGGCCAGGCGCTGGCGCTGAGCGCTAGTAGGTCGATCGTCCCGTAGGGCGCCATGCCCATCACCGGAGTATAGAGATACCACGGCAGGGCGAGCGTAGCGGCGGCCAGCGTCACCATCGGCACGACCATGAGACCGGGGGGGCGATCTGCCGTTTCAGCCTTGGGCAGAGTAAACAGAAAGCGCGCAAGCAGAAGCCCCGACGTTAGCGCGGAGAGGCCGACTAACGTCGCGCCAAAGTCGCCCGCAGGGCCCTTGATCGCCGATTTCGCCAAGGCCCCGGCGGTGAAAGGCAGCCCGGCGATCGACAAGGCGACCAGTGCAAGGACCGCGATGACCAAAACCCGCGACGCGCCACGCGCCTTGCCGGCGACGCCGACGCCCAGAAACAGCGCCCCCTTTGCGAGCCCATGGTGCAGTGCATAAAGCGACACCGCCGGGAGCACCGAGACAGCCGGCAGGCCCGCCGCCAGCGCCGCGCCCATCGCGCCCATCAGGAGCCCCATTTGGCTGACGGTTGAATAGGCCAGCACGGTCTTGGGATCGCGCTGCATCGCGCCGTAAAGTGCCGCTGCGAATAGCCCGGTGAACGCAGCAAGGGCAAGCACAGTCCCGCTGACCGGCCACGCCTGACCCCACGGCAAAAATGTTACCAGTCCGAAAACACCTGCCTTGACAATGGCGCCCGACAGCACCGCCGAGGCTGGAACCGGCGCCGCCGGATGCGCCACCGGAAGCCAGACATGCAGCGGCACCAGACCCGCCTTGATGCCGAATCCCGCGATCAGCAGCCACTGGACCAAAGGATCGGCCGTTGGAGCGGCAAGGCTCACGCGGACTTTGTCGATAAGGGTGGTTCCCCCCGCCGCCTCGACGGCCATCAGGAACCCTGCCAGCAACGCCGTCTCACCGATCACCGCAAGGATGATGTAGACTGCCCCGGCCCACATTGAGGCTGGCTTGCGATCATGGATCACGAGCGGATAGGCAGCCAGCGACACCAGCGCGAAGTAGACGTAGAAGCTTGCTAGATCCGCCGCCAAGAATACCCCCAGATTTCCGGCAAGGACAAGCATCCAAAACAGTACGAAAGTTGGAGCCCGCGGATCGCCGCGCATGTAGCGCAGGGCATAGACCCCGGCGCAGAGCCATACCAGCCCGGCACCGCCCAGGAACATCGCGCCCGTGTCTGTCAGTCGTAGCCCGCCGTCGAGCAGGATCCATCTCACGCTGAAGGTGTCGTCTCGCGGCGCCAGTAACACGGCGGCGAGTGCCGGTAGCGGCCCGAGCGGCAGCGTCGGCAGCATCCTCGGCCCAAGTTTCGGCACTAGGCACAGGACACCTAGAAGGAGCGGCCAGAGGATCACGAACGGCAGCAGAAGGGTGGCTTCGGTTGTCATTTCAGGTATCCCCTCTCTGCGATCAGCACGGCCCAGCTCAGGGGGCTGAGCGGGAAAGTCGCAAAGAGTCCGGCTGCAAGCACTGTCAGGCCGGTCAACGCGGCAGGGAGGACCAGCATCCGATTCCAGGTGCCGTCCAGTTCCCGCACCGGCAACCGGCCTTCGGGTGGTGGAAGCAGGTAGGCGCGATAGAGAAGCGGCAGGAAGTAGAGTGCGTTCAGAAGCGACGATCCCGCCAGCACAGCGATGACCCATCGCGCGTCAGATTGCAGCCCGCCCAATCCCAGGTACCATTTCGAGATGAAGCCTGCGGTCGGCGGAATGCCGATCATGCCAAGCGCACCGATGCTGAATGCCGCCATCGTCACCGGCATCGCCCGCCCGGCGCCGTCGAGATCCGTCACCGACTTTATCCCCATCCGGTTGGCCAGTGTGCCCGCGCACATGAACAGGGTGATCTTCATGATCCCCTGATGCACTAGATGCACCAACGCCCCGATGATGGCGAAGGGACCGATCAGGCTGGCGCCGAGAATGATGTAGCTGACTTGGCTTACCGTCGAATAGGCGAGCCGCTTCTTGATGTCATTCTGCATCAGGGCGCGGAACGACCCGTAGAGGATCGTCGCCCCGGCCAGCATGGCGAGCGGCGTGGCGAGACCGAGATCCGAGACCGTCTCGATGCCGAAGACGTCGTAGATAATCCTCAATATCCCGAAGGCGCCGGCCTTGACCACGGCCACGGCGTGCAGAAGCGCGCTGACCGGCGCGGGTGCTGCCATGGCCTCGGGCAACCATCCGTGAAACGGGATGAGCGCCGCCTTGACCCCAAGCCCGCCGATACAAAGGATGAAGATTAGCGTGAGCTCGAGCCGCGGAATACCGGATAGGTCAGGCGGCGCAGTGAACTCGACCCTGCCTACGAGCGAACTCAGCCAGACGATGCCCGCCAGATAGGCGGCGCTGCCAGCCAGGGTGTAGATCAGGTAGATGCGCCCCGCGCGTAGAGACTTCTCGTCACCCCGGTGGACGACCAGCGGCCACGTCGCCAACGTCAGGAGCTCGTAGAACAGGAAGAACGTGATCGTAGTGCCCGACATGGCCACGCCGGTCGCAGCCAGGACGCAGAGGTTGAAGAACCCGAAAAAGCGCGCGAGGTGAGGGCCGCGCCCAAAATAGCCGATCGCGAAGACCGTTGTGATCAGCCACAGGAAGGCCGAGAGGGTGACAAACAGCAGCGCGATTGAATCAGCCCGGAGGATGAAGTCGTGGCCCGGCAGGAACTCGTAGCGCCATTCCGTGATCACGCCCTCCCGCGCTGCCAGCAGGAGAAAGCCCACGAGCCCCAGCTTGATCAGGGCGAAGCTGATGTTGGTCACGTCGCGCCATACCGCCATGCGGTCGGGCAGGGCGAAGCTGATCAGTGCCGGAACGAAGGGCAGGAAGACCAACAGCAGGGGGAGGAAATGGATCATCGGACATCCACCGCCACAGCCGCCGGCAGCCTTGCCGAGGTCGCACTGGCAGCGACATCGACCATCGCCTGTCCGGCGAACCCTAGAGACACTGCCAGAAGCGCCAACGCCAGCGGTGCGGCGGTGCGCAGCGGGGCCGTCGCCTCGACCACTGGCGTGTCGCTGCCGGCGAAGGTCCAGGCCAGCGGGTTGAATAGGTAGACTGCGGCCATCAACCCGCCGACGATCAGCACGGCGGCGGCGAACACGGCGCCCTGCTCCACTGCGGCCTCGAGCAGGAGAAATTTCGCGATAAAGCCGGCCGAAGGCGGCAGGCCCATCAGCGACACCGCAGCCAGCCCGAATGCCGCAACGGTCAACGGCATCGCCCGCGCAAGCCCGTGAAGGTCTTTGAGACGGTGGCCGTTGACGGCCTTGAGCATCAAACCCGCGGCAAGGAACATCGCCGCCTTGGCAAGCATGTGGGCAATCGCGTGGATCGTCATCCCGGCCCAAGCCCCGCCGCTCCCTGCCGCAGTCGCGACCAGAGGGAAGGCCAGCAGGAGATAGCCGATTTGCGCCACGGTCGAATAAGCCACGAGGGCCTTCAGGCTGTCCTGCCGGATCGCCTGAACCGAGCCGTAAAGGACTGCCAGCGCACCGAGCCAGCCGAGCACCTCCAGCCCTGCAGGAGCGACGATGGCCGGGAATGCCTCGAACCACAGGCGCAGCAGGATCACGAAGCCCACCTTCACGACGATCGCCGAAAGCAGGGCGCTGGCGGGGGCGGGTGCTGCTGCATGCGCCGGCGGCAGCCAGCCGTGCAGTGGAAAGACCGCCGCCTTGATCAGCAGCCCCGCCGTCATCACCGCGAGCGCCGTCTTGGTCGCGAGGTCAGGCCGCGCCATCTCGGCCAGGAGCGTCACATCCACCGTCGCATAATTCGCGAACAGGAGGGCCACGCCCAGCAGGTAGGCCAGTGAACCGACCAGAGCGATCACGAAATAGCGCAAGGCCGCGCGCAACGAGCCCATCGCCGCCATCGCCACCGCCGCCAGGCTGACCATCTCCAACGCGATGTAAAGGTTAAAGAGATCGGTGCTCAGGAACCCGGCATTCGCTCCGCCCCACAACAGGTAGAAGAGCGGCCAGAAGGCATAGCCGTGGGCGGTTTCCGATCGGTCCGGGCCAGGTGCGAATTCATGAAGCGCATACAGTCCAACAATCGAGGCGCAGGCAGCCGTGGCGCCCACCATCAGCTGTGCAACCCCATCCGCGCGCAATTGAACTCCCAGCGGCAGGTTCCAGTCGCCGACCACATGTGCCGAGCCCTCTGGCAGCAGCAACAGCCAGACCGTGAGGCCCGCCATGACCGGGATTGCCGTAAGCAGTAACCAGCGCACCCAGGTGCCAAGGAGCAAGGCCGCGATCATTAGGGCGAGCGGAACCGCGACAAGCAGGTCGAGCGGGCTCATGTGTGGTCGTCGGTTGTCTTGGCCGCCGCCTTGTCGTCCGGCGCACGCTCATCCTCGGCCACACGCAGAATCAGCGCCGCGCCGAAGGCAGTAAGCGCCACGGCGACGACGATTCCGGTGATCACCAGCGCCTGCGGGAAAGGGTCGGTCGAGGCAGCCCCGCGTCCAAGGCCACCCAAGACAAGAAAGATCCCTGCGCCAACCACGTTTACGGCCAGGATCTGACGCAGCGGATGGCGCAGGATCAGGAATCCATAAAAGCCGAGCCCCACCAAGGCCACGCCCGTCAATGGGTAAAGATGCAGGAGCACCGTCATGCCTCGGTCAGCCTTCGTGATCGGGCGCCACCGGCGGTCCGGCCACCTGCAGCGCGAGGGTAACGCCGATCGACAGCGCAAGGCTGTATTCGATAGCGACGATCAAGGCCTTCTCGAAGCCTGGCGGATAGAACAAGAACCGGCCCTGGGCGATGCCCGCCAGGCCAATAATGAGAAAGACCGCCGGGCCAAGCACCAGAGCCACGCGGAGGTAGCGGTCGTCGGCGCGCGGCCATGAAACCGCGCCGCCGATCGCGGCGATGATCAGACCGCCCGCCAGCACGGTTCCGGCCTGGAACGCTCCGCCCGGCAGGTCCGACCCCGCCCAGACCAGGTAGGCCGCCATGACCAGCGCCAGGGGCAAGAGCAGCCGACCGAAAGCTGCGGCCACGCCATGTCCCCCATTCTCCGCCAGTGCCAGCGCCGCGGGCCGCTGCGGCCAAGCACCGCGAGGGGCGAGCGACCAGACCGCCACAAGGGCGCCCAGCAGGACGAAAGCTTCCAATAAGGTATCGTAGGCGCGAAAGGCCAGTAGCACGCCAGTCACCGGGTTCTCGATGCCAAGGCCCGGCATCAGCGCGGCGATCGACCCACCCAAGTCGTCGGCGGGCGCGACACTCAGAACTGCGGATCCGATCAGTGCCGCGAAGCCAGCGCAGGCTACCAGTGCACCGGTTCGAAGCCAGCCGGGCATCTCGGCGCTGACAAGGTCGTCGCCAAGCGCCATCAGCCTTTGCCGCGTTAGGATCAGCAGAACTCCGGTGACGCCCGCTCCGATGGCGATTTCCGCCATCGCGACATTTACAGCGTCCATCGCGAGCCATGCCAGACCGAGCAAGTTTCCGAGCACGATGAAGAAGACGATCGCCGCCAGCGCGTTGCGCATAAGCAGCGCCGCGGCGGCAGTGCCGACGATCATCAGACAGAGGATCATGTCGAAGGCCAGCGTCATTCGTCGGAGCCCCGCTCGGCCGAAGTCTTCGCACGGCGAGCCATCAGCTGCGCGGTCGCTCCGGCGGCCATGAGCGCGAACAGCCAGACGGCGGCGATCTTGACGGCGGCGGCAACCGAGCCCCAGTGCAACGCGGCGGCAAGCGCCACGAAACCCAGACCGACGTTGTCGGCTTTGGTGAGCGCGTGCAGCCTCAATTCGGCATCTTGGAACCTGAGCAGCCCCAGCGATCCGGCCGCATAGAAGAATACACCGACGTAAAGAAGCGCGGGTACGAGGTAGTCCGTGAGGGTCATGGCTGTGTCTCTCGCGGCTTGCGCCCAGTGCTCCGGCGCTCGCGCACGAAGGCGAGAATTGCCACCGACGCTAGCACCGTCGCCACCAACGCGGCGTCCAGCATCGATGCGTCGTCCCTGGCCGCGCCCAGCGTCAGCGCCACGCCGACCCCGCTGGTCGCGACGAGTTGAGCGGCCATCACGTGATCGATCGCCCGTGGTCCGTGCCAGGCGCGAAAAAGCGCCAGCGCCAGCGCGAGCAGCAGGGCGATGGCGGCGAGCATGAAATGGTCAGTTGTGTCCACGATGCCCTCCGGTGTGGCGCGGGGCGGCGACAGGGGCACCGAACAGGCGAAGCACGCGGCGTTCCTCCGCTTCCAGGCTGCGCGTGTCGAAATCGTCAATGTCAAGCACGTGGACCTCCAGCGCGCCGCCGCGGACCCCTGCAGCCAATGAGCCGGGCAGAACGCTGACGACCCCGCCAAGCACGGCATTCACCTCGACGATATTCGTTGAGAGCGGAATCCGGAACCACCCGGGCCGGACCGGCAGACGTGGGTCGAGCACCCTCCGCGCGACATCCAGCCCCCCCCCCAGAAGCCGCGGAGCAGGAGGTGGGGCACGTACAGGACTGCCCACCCCAGCCGGATCCCCGGTTGTGTCGCCGGATACAGCACCAGGCTAACCCATGTTGCCAGCAGAACCGCTGGCGCCCCGTGGTAAAGCGCATCCGTCACGCCGCCCGTCAGCGCCAGCCAGAAGAGGGAGAAGGTGACGAGGCGTGCCACTGACGAATGCACTTGCATGATCTGAGTCCAATCTTCACACCCACCGACACCCGATGGTCCAGTCGCGTAGTGCATGGAAATGATCGACCAAGACTGACTAGTAAGGAGTTTTTTGGTTTAGCACAACTGGAAAGAAGCATTAGCAGCACGTTTCCAAGAAAAAATCGCGCAACGGGCGACTGCCAGTCGCCAGCGGAAACGCTTGCTGATCGCGACCCGAAAGCGTACATTTTAAAACGGTACTCCAGATTTAGGTCAATAAATCAGTCAGGCACCGTGCGCAGTTTCGTTTTATTCACGGGTTGATGCAGACGATGCCTATTCGTCCCTCCGACTCGCGCGGACTCCGTCCCACGGACCCGCCGATCCGCCCGGCGGGCGGGCGGTGATCGCCACCATGCGCGGCGAGGAACGCGCAATTTCCCCGTTGCTCACCGAGGCGCTGGGCCTCGACTGCATTGTGCTAACGAGCTTTGACACCGACCGGTTCGGGACCTTCACCCGTGAGATCGAGCGGACCGGGACGCAGCTTGACGCCGCGCTCGGCAAGATCGCCGCGGCCTTCGAGCATGGCCCGAATGCGCGCGTGGCGATCGCGAGCGAGGGCAGTTTCGGGCCGCACCCCTGGCTTCCGCTCGGCCGCGAGCTCGTGCTGCTTGTCGTTCGGCAGACCGGGCTTGAGCTCGCGGGCCACGATGCCACCCTCGACGCTCACTTTGCCCATTGTATTGTCGACGGCCCTGCTCCGGCCTTGGCGTTCGCCGAGCGCATGCGGTGATGGCTTGCATGAACGCCGACTGCTCGGCACTCAGATGGGCCACGACCGTTCGCGCGCGGTAAGAATTCTCCTCTCATGGACAGAAGTCCGTTGCCAAACGGCATTGCCCAAGGTTTAAGGTGGGGCCGTTGCTGCGGCAGCAGTATGAACCGCCTACCGCGCGACCAGTCGTTTTGCTGGATGCGGCAACAAATGGTGAAATTAACTTGGAAACCTCTCAGGCCTTATTGCTGCTCGAAGCCCTGGGCATCGGCCTACTGATCGGGATCGAGCGCGAGCGCAATGCAGGAGAGCCCGGAGGCCCCGCCCCGGCAGGCGTGCGCACCTTCGCGCTCGCCTCGCTGACCGGCGCGCTGAGTCAGATTGCCGGAGGGTGGCCGATGCTGGCCGTCGCCATCGCCGTCATCGGCGGCCTGCGCATGGTGACGCATCTGTCTCTGCCGGATCGGCAGGCGGGTCTGACCACCAGCCTTGCGCTGCTGATCGTGGTCATGCTGGGTGCATTGTCGATCGAGCACACCTTCCTCACGGCGGCTTCGGGAGTCCTCGTGGCGGCGCTGTTGGCGGCCCGCACGGTTCTGCGCGAGTTCAGCCGCTCGGTGCTCAACGATTTCGAGGTCCGCGACGGTCTGATCCTCGGTGTCTCGACGCTCTTGATCCTGCCGATCCTGCCGAACGAAGGCCTGGGGCCGGGCGGGGCAATCAACCCGCAGAACCTGTTCGTGATCGTCATCCTGGTGATGGCGATCGGCGCTGTCAGCCACATCTCCACCCGGGTGTTCGGCGCAAGGCTGGGGTTGCCACTGAGCGGTTTCCTGTCCGGGTTCGTCTCGAGCACCGCGACCGTGGTGGCAATGGCGAAGAAAGTGCAGGATCGGCCGGTCGACACCTATCCGGCCGCTGCGGGTGTCACGTTCTCGTCGGTCTCCTCGCTCGTGCAGACAGGGATCGTGCTGCTCTTCCTCAGCCCTTCGATGTTTGCTCTGTCAGCGCCGATCCTGATCGTCCCGACCGCGGTGGCGCTGCTCTACGGGACGGCGCTTGCGCGTTTCGGATCGCGCGACGGGCCAAGAGAGCGTGAGGGTCTCGACCTTCCCAGCCGCATCTTCAGCATCCGGGCGGCCATCAGCTTTGCCCTGACCGTCGCCACGGTCATCGTCGTCTCCGCGTTGCTGAATGATCAATTCGGGAGCGAGGCGGTCCTGTGGTCAGCCGCACTCGCGGGCCTCGTCAGCACCAGTTCCGCCGCTGTTGCGCTGGCCTCGCTGGTTTTGGCCGGGCAGTTGCCGGCATCCGAGGCGGTCGTGCCGCTGGCAGCAGCGATCAGTGTGAATGCCGGTGTGCGGATCGTCCTGGCCCTTCGCGGAGGGGCGACGCCGTTCGGCTGGACTGTCGCCGGCGGCCTGCTGCTGACCGCCGCCGCCGTCTGGGCAGGGTGGTGGTTTGCAGCCGCCATCAGCAGCATGATCACGGAGTGAGCTTCGTGCCGCGGCGTTGACAGGGAAAGTGCTATGTGTGGAGAGCGATATGGCCCAGCAACAGCCCACAAAGACGATCGATCTGGCGCTTCAGGGCGGCGGATCCCACGGGGCGCTGACTTGGGGTGTGCTCGACCGCATCCTCGAAGACGAACGGCTGGAGATCGCAGGCATCAGCGGGACAAGCGCTGGGGCGATGAATGCCGTGGTGCTGGCGCAAGGGTTCCACCAGGGCGGCCGGGACGGAGCGCGCGATGCGCTCGCCGCCTTCTGGCGGGCGGTGAGCGATGCGGCGCGCTTTTCGCCGGTGCAGCGCAACTGGTGGAACAGGCTCACCAGCAACTTCAACCTCGACAGGTCGCCCGGCTATCTGTACTTGGACAATATGACGCGGTTGTTCTCGCCCTATGAGCTCAATCCGCTGAATATCAACCCGTTGCGCGACCTTGTTGCCAGCACGGTCGACTTCGATCGGGTCAATTCCTGCGCGATTCCGAAGATCTTCGTCACCGCCACCAACGTTCGGACCGGCCAGGCGCGCGTCTTTACCCAGCCGCATCTGTCGGTGGAAACGATCATGGCCTCGGCCTGTCTGCCATCGGTGTACCAGGCGGTCGAGATCGACGGCGAGGCCTATTGGGACGGCGGCTACATCGGCAATCCGGCGCTTCACCCCCTCGTCGACCAGACCGACTGTCGCGACATGGTCATCGTCCAGATCAATCCGATGACCCGCCGCGAACTGCCGCGAACGGGGCGGGATATTCTCAACCGAGTGAATGAGATCAGCTTCAATTCCAGCCTCATCAAGGATCTGCGGGCGATCCAGCTGCTGCACCAGCTTATCGATGCGGAGGGAATTGAGACGGAGCGATACCGCGACATGCGGGTTCATTTGATCCATGCCGCTGAAGAATTACAGGATCTGGACTCCTCGAGCAAGCTCAACGCCGAATGGACATTCCTCACCCACCTGCACGAGCGCGGCCGGGCTTGGGCGCACCAGTGGCTAAAGGCGAATTATGACGGGATCGGTGTACGCTCCACCTTCGATCTCGACGCGTTGTTCGCCGACTCGCTTCGTCTGGTTAGGGCGCCCGAGCGGTCGAGCACCAACCGGTCAGCGGAGTAGTCGCCAATGTATGGCATCTTGGTTGTCGTCGCCGCGCTCGGTGGGCTCATTTATCTCGCCTATCGCGGCGTAACCCTGCTGATCCTGGCGCCGGGCCTTGCCATGCTCGCCGTGCTCGCCTCGCTCGAACGGCCCCTGCTTGCCAGCTACACCCAGATTTTCATGGTGGCGGCGGGCGACTTCATCGTCCAGTACTTTCCGGTCTTCCTGCTCGGCGCCATCTTTGGCAAGCTGATGGAGGACTCCGGCAGTGCTGAGGTTCTGGCCAATGCCACGATCCGCAAGCTTGGCAGCGAACGTGCGATCCTTGCCGTGGTGCTGTCCTGCGCGGCGATGACCTATGGCGGGGTATCGCTGTTCGTCGTCGCGTTCGCGGTGTTTCCGATCGCTGCTGCAGTGTTCCGTCGCGCCGACCTCCCCAAGCGCTTGATACCGGGCACCATCGCTCTTGGCGCCTTCACCTTCACCATGACCGCGCTGCCCGGTACGCCGGCGATCCAGAACGCCATCCCGATGCCTTATTTTGGCACTTCGCCGTTTGCCGCGCCGGGGCTCGGCATCCTGACCGCCCTGATCATGTTTGCGCTTGGCCAACTGTGGCTGGAGCGACGGGCGCGGGCCACCTCCGAAGGCTATGGCGATCACCCGGACACAGCACCGCTCGCCGCCACGGCCTTGCGCGACCGCGCCGCGGCCGAAGGCTTCGACATTGCCGAAATCTCCGCCGAAGCGCGTCCGGCCGAGCTGCCGTCCCTGATGCTGGCGGCAATGCCGCTTGCCACAGTAATTGCCGTCAATCTCGCCTTCACCACCCTCGTCATCCCGGCCATGAACACTGACTACCTTGCTGCTTCAGAATATGGCGCGACGACAATCGATTCGGTGCGCGGCATCTGGTCCATCATCGTTGCTCTGGTCATCTCGATCCTAGTGATGATTGCCGTGAACCGGTCGCGCCTGCCTAGGCTGAACACCACCCTCGACGCCGGCGCCCACGCCTCGCTGCTGCCGATTTTCAACACCGCGAGCCTTGTCGGATTCGGGTCCGTCATCGCCTCGCTGTCGGCCTTCGCCCTGATCCGCGATTCGGTGGTCGACATCGGCGGCGACAATCCCCTGATCTCGGTTGCGGTCTCGGTCAGTCTTCTCGCCGGTATGACCGGCTCGGCCTCCGGTGGCATGAGCATTGCGCTCACCACGCTCGGCGCCGTCTATCTGGAGACGGCCCAGGCCGCAGGCATCTCGCCCGACCTGATGCACCGGGTGACTGCGGTGGCCACCGGCGGGCTCGACGCATTGCCCCATAACGGTGCCGTCATCACGCTGCTGGCAATCTGCGGCCTGACGCACCGCGAGGCCTATTTTGACATTGCCGTCGTCGCCGTGGTTGTGCCGATCATCGCGCTGATCGTGCTGATCACCCTGGGAACGTTGCTGGGGAGTTTCTGAGAAGGAATCCCAGTCAAGTCAGCCCGGCCTGCAAAGGTATTCCGCCAGAGGCCGGTGGCGCGCGTGCAAGCATACCTCCGTGCATCGTCATCCGCGTGGAGAGGCAGCTCGCCACAAGAGAAGGTTGGACGTCAGGCCCATCCCCTCCGCCACCTTCCCCAGCAGCATCAGCAAAAGCAGCCGCTTGGACAATGGCCCAGCGCCGCACATCCGGCCGGTTACCCCGTACCTGAATCGCGGCGTTTTGTGACCGCAGCTGCCGGGGATGTCCGGCGTCAGCCGGTCGTCACGCCACCCGCCGAAAACCTGGGCGTTCAGGCGCTGCGGCCGTGGCGGATGCCGGCCTTGACCCGGACGGTCGGGTTGCGGCCGACCTGAAAATTTTCCTCATCGTCGAGCAGGCGGAACCCCGCCGCGATCAGGCCTTCGACATCCTGACGGGCAAAGATGATGTTCATCGGCAGGTTGCCGGCGAACGGATCCCAGTCGTAACAGGCGATGGCCTTATGGCTCAGCTCGCCAAGACCCACCCCCGGCACGGCAAGGAAAAGCCCCTCGAGCGCGGTGATACCATTGGCAAAGATGGCATCGGGCATCCTGCCGTCGCGGCGCGCGAATTCGGCCTTTAGCGCCTCGGCGATTTCGGGCGGGCGATAGCCGCAATAGTTGAAGGCATCGTCGCGCACCGGCAGGCCGGCTCCGGCAAAGGCACGGCGCACGCCCTCCATCCGCTCGATGGTCGAGTTGTCCAGAGCATCGCCACCGAAAAAGAGGAAATCGAAATCCGACCTGCCCGGAAGCTTTGCGATCAGCTCTCGGGTCATTTCCTCGGCGGCGGCGCGGTTGTCGGAAATGGCCGAGGGCGCCTCGGTGCCGGGAAGGTCGATATTGATCGAGGGGATGCTCGCCTCGCGGCAAAGACGGTTGGCGGCGCGCGGATCCCTGACGCCCGCGACGAACAGAAACTCGACCTCATGCGCGACAAGACTCGCGACCGAGGAAAGTTCGGTCGCCGGGTCGCGCTGGGTGCTGACGACGATGGGGCACAGGCCGCGCCGGCGGGCCTCGATCTCGAAATGCTCGGTAAGGCCGGCAAAGAAGCGGTTGCGATAATGCGGCACGATCATCCCGGCAAGGCCCGAGCGTTTCAGCCGCAGACTGCGCGCCTTGAGATTGGCCGTATAGCCAAGCCTGCCCGCCGCGGCCAGCACGCGTTCGGCCGTTTCGGGGCGGATCCGATAATCCTGCCAGCGTCCGCTCATGACCAGACTGACCGTCGAGGACGATGTCTTCGCAGCCTTGGCCAGGTCGTAGATGGTTGCGCGCTGGCGCGGTCCGGTCACTGCGGCCCCCCCCCTTCTAGCTACTTAGCGGAACTGCCCCTGCCTCACCAGTTGAAAACTCGGCGGCAGAAAATCACCGCCGCATCTGATTTGCTAAATCCATTTAGCCTTGACGCAAAAACGATTTTGCAATTACGTTCCCCTTGCGGGTCAGGATGCGTCGACAGACGACGCCCTGACAGGGAGCCGCGAAGACAAATCGTTCAAAACGGGAGGAGAGACATGACTCCGAAGGAGTTCTTCGAACGGGCCGCCACAGACCGGCGCCGGTTCCTGATCGGATCGGCGCTTGGCGCCGGATCGCTGATGCTGCCGGGCGTCGGCCTGCGCCGGGCCATGGCCGCCGATGACTATGCATTGGCAAGCTCGATCCGCTCTCTGTCGAACGCGTTCCATTCGGCATGGAACGCCGGCGGCGAAGCCTTTGCAAAAAGCGTGAGCGGGAAATATTCCGCGCTGGTCACCGAAGGGAACAGCGAAAAGGGCGTGGCCGACATCCGCGCCTTTCTGGCGCAGAACGGGGCGAAATCGGTTCTGGGCTGCGACCCGAACGATTCGCCGGATGCGCGCCCGATCGTCGAGGCGGTGCATGCCGCCGGCGGCTTTGTCACCACCGTCTGGAACAAGCCCGACGACCTGCACCCCTGGGATTTCGGCAATAATTACGTCGCCCACATGTCCTTTGACGGCGCCCCCGCCGGCCAACAGACCGCCGACGCGCTTTTCGAGGCGATGGGCGGATCGGGCGGCATCGTCGCGCTTGGCGGCATTCCGTCGAACGTTCCCGCGATCCAGCGCAAGGCCGGCCTGATGGAGGCGATCAAGGCCAATGGCAAGGTCGAGCTTCTGGACTTTCAGGATGCCGATTGGGACGCGACCAAGGCCAATAACATCGTCTCGGCCTGGATCACCCGCTTTGGCAGCGACATCAAGGGCATCTGGGCGGCGAATGACGGCATGGCCATCGGCGCGCTCGAGGCGCTGCGGGCCGAGGGTCTGGCGGGACAGGTGCCGGTCACGGGCATCGACGGCACCAAGGACGCCGTGACCGCCGTCAAGAACGGCGAGATGGCGGCGACGGTCGATTGGGATCCGTTCTGGATCGGCGGCATCGCGCTGTCGCTGTCCTATCACGCCGCGACCGGCGCCATCACCCCCGAGAAAGAGCCAAAGGACCATCGCGAATTCTATGCGACCGGCAAGCTGATCGGGAAAGCCGATATCGAGGAGTACTGGAAGACCCATATCGAGACGTCTCCGCCCGCGCCCGACTGGAACGACCTATGGGGCCGTTTCGACAAGGCCATCGCCGGCTGAGTCCGCCGGGCATGCCCGCGCCGGGGCGCCCTTTGGCGTCGCGCCCCGGCACCCGTTTCCATATGGCACCGCCCGCGCCGTCCGCAGGGTGAAGTAAAGGATGCGACACATGTCCGCATTGTTCATGAGGCGCTGGATGCCGCTGATCGTGCTGATCGGCCTTTGCATCGCAATCGGGGTGATCGAGCCGCGTTTCCTGTCGCTCGACAATCTGGTGCGCGTTCTGTCCTCGGCCTCGATGCCGCTGGTGATCGCGCTTGGCGCGACCTTCATCATCATCATGGGCTCGATCGACCTGTCGATCGAAGGCTCGCTTGCGTTTTCGGGCGCGGTGATCGTGTCGTTCCTGTCCGGCCCTGCCAGCATCGGCGTCGATCTTGGGGTTTTTGCGGCGCTGATGGGGGTGCTGGCGGCGGCGCTGTTTGGCGCGCTGATTGGCTGGATCCATGTCCGGGCGCAGATCCCCTCGTTCATGGCCAGCCTGGGCATGGGCTTTGTCGGCATCGGCATCGCCACCCTGATCCTGGGCGGCGAACGGGTGCCGGTCGCCAATGACCTGATCCGAAGCCTGTCGCTTGGCCGGCTGATGGGGGTGCCGCTGAACGTCTATGTCGCGGGGGCGATGTTCGCGCTGGCCTGGTATATCCAGTATCACACCCTCCTTGGCCGCCACATCGTCGCCCTTGGCGGCGGCGAGGATCTGGCGCGCGCCAGCGGCGTCAACATTCGCCGGACCCGCATCGCGGCCTTTGCGCTGGCCGGGCTGTTCTTTGGCGTGGGCGCGACGCTCGCCTGCGCGAAACTGGGCGCGGCCAGCGCCATGATCGGCTCGGGCCAGCTTTTCGCGGCGATCAGCGCGGTGGTCGTCGGCGGCACGGCCCTGACCGGCGGTCAGGGGGGCGTCGTCAACACGCTGGTGGGCGTGCTGATCGTCATGGTCATCGGCAATGGCATGATCATCATCGGCCTGCCGACCTATGTGCAGCAGGGCGTGCTTGGCGCCGCCGTCATCGTCGCGGTGCTGCTGAACATGTCGGGCAAGAAGCCCGCGCTGGTGAAATAGGTGCGCCGTGCTTGAGCTGAGAAACATCCAGAAATCCTTCAACGGCTTTCCGGCACTAAAGGACGTGTCGGTCACCGTCGCGCCGGGACAGGTCGTCGGGTTGGTCGGCGAAAACGGCGCCGGCAAGTCGACGCTGATGAAGATCCTGAACGGCATCCACCGGCCCGATGGCGGCGAATACCGGCTGGACGGCAAGCCCGTGGCGCTGAACGGCCCGCGCGAGGCGATGGGCCACGGCATCGGCATGGTCTATCAGGAACAGTCGCTGATCCCCAGCCTGACCGTGGCCGAGAACATCTTTCTGGGCAACGAGGACCGCTTCGTCCGTCTCGGCCGCGTCGACTGGAAGGCGATGGGCGAGGCCGCCCGCGCGATCATGGCCGAGGTCGAGCTGCATATCGACCCCTTCACGCTGACCTCGGATATCAGCTTCATGCATCGCCAGATGGTCGAACTGGCCAAGGTCCTGACGCTCAAGGACATGGCGCCAGGCAATATCTACATGCTGCTGGACGAGCCGACCTCGGTTCTGGAGCAGGAAGAAATCGACATCCTTTTCGGCGTGATCCGCAAGATCAAGGAACGCGCCGGCATCGTCTTCGTCTCGCACCGGCTGGACGAGGTGATCGAGATTTCCGACATCATCTATGTCCTGAAGGATGGTCAGGTGGTCAAGACGCTGGCCCGTGGCGAGGCAACGCCGCCCCTGATCCACGAACTGATGGTGGGCCGTTCGGCGGCGCAATCCTATTACCGCGAAACCGACCGCAAGCCGCCTTCGGACAAGGTTCTGCTGGAAATCGCGGGGCTGGGCAAGGCCGATGCCTTCCAGGGGATCGACCTGACGCTGCACGAGGGCGAGGTGATCGCGCTTGTCGGCACCGAGGGCGCGGGAACCGAGCCGCTGATCCGTTCGGTCTTTGGGCTGGAAAAGGTCGATGGCGGCCAGATCATGTTTCAGGGCAAGCCCATCACCAACGGCATCTGCGCGCAGGCGGTGGCCGCGGGCATCGGTTACGTTCCGCGCGAACGCAAGATCGAAGGCATCATCGAGCCGATGACCATCGAGGAAAACGTGGTCCTGCCGAACCTGCGGCGGATGACGCGCGCGGGGCTGCTAGATTTCCCAAAGATCCGGGCGGCGACCAAGCACCTGTTCGGCCCCTTGCGGATCAAGGCCGAAAGCCGGCTTGCGACCGCGAAAAGCCTGTCGGGCGGCAACCAGCAAAAGGTGGTGCTGGCCAAATGGTACAATACCGGCGCGCGGCTGTTCCTGCTGGATCATCCGACGCGCGGGCTGGATGTGGGCGCGAAAGAGGATGTCTATGACCTGATCCGCGAGATCTGCGCGCGCGGGGCCGGTGTCCTGTTGATCGCCGACACGCTGGAAGAGGCGATCGGCCTGTCGCACCGGATCATCGTCTATCGCGACGGACGCGAGACCGCCCGCTTTGACAACGCCGATCCGGCGAGGCCGGTCACGCCGCTGGACCTGATCGGACATATGGTGTGACAGAATGAAACTGAACGCAAAAAGCCCGCTGGTTCCGCTTGCGGCCCTTGTCGCCGCCGTTCTGGTCGTCGGCATGATCGACCCGACCTTCCTTTCCCCGCATGTCCTGATCAACCTTTTCGCCGATTCAGCGACGCTGTTCCTGATGGCCATCGGGCTGACCTTTGTCATCATGATCGGCAGCATCGACCTGTCGCCGCAGGCGGTCGCGGCGCTGGCCTCGGTCATCCTGGCGCAGCTGTTGCCGGGCTGGGGCTATTGGGCCATTCCGGTGGCGCTGCTGGCCGGCATCGTCGCCGGCGCGGCCTCGGGCTTTACCTATGCGGTGCTGAAAATCCCCAGCTTTGTCGCCACGCTGGCGGTTGGCGGCATCATCGCCTCGCTGACGCTGGCGCTGTCGGATCAGCGGGCGATCCAGCTTGATACCGCCTTGCGCGCCGAGAAACTTGACTGGGCCATCGGCACCACCTTCGGGCTGCCGAACGAGGTCTGGTTGTCGCTGATCGTGCTGGTGGTGGCGCTGGTGGTCGAACAGGCGACGCCCTTTGGCAAATATGAAAAGGCGGTTGGCTTTAACGAATTCGGCGCCCGGGCGAACGGGGTGCGGCTGACCCGGATCAAGATGACCATCTTCATGATCGCAGGCTTCATGTCGGCCTTATCGGGTGTGGTTCTGGCCGCGCGGCTGACGGCCGGGTCGCCCACCATCTCGAACGAATTCCTGCTGCCGGCGATTGCGGCGGTGGTGCTGGGCGGCACCTCGCTGGCCGGTGGCAGCGGCGGCGTGCTGCGCACCCTGATCGGTGTCATGCTGATCGCGGTGTTCCGCACCGGGATGAACTTTGCCGGGGTCAACGTGCTGGCCCAGCAGATTGTCTTTGGCCTGATCCTTGTGCTTGCGGTGGCGCTCAGCATCCACCGCACGCCAGACAACATCGTCAAATAGTTCAATAGAAACAGGAGATAATGATGACCGCCACAAGCATTCTGAACCGCTTTCGCCTTGACGGGAAGGTCGCGCTCATCACCGGGGGGACCCGCGGGATCGGGCTTGCCACGGCCTATGCCTTCGTCGAGGCGGGCGCCAAGGTCTATATCAGCAGCCGGAGCGAAAATTACGAAGACGACGGCAAGCTGATGGCATCGGGCCTTGGCGTGACATTCATCGCGGGCGATCTGTCGGACCCGGCCGAATGCGCGCGGGTCGTGGCCGAGGTGGTCAAGGATGCAGGCCGCCTTGACGTGCTGGTGAACAATGCCGGCGTCGCCATCCACGGCGACACGCCCGATTTTTCCCAGGAAAACTGGCGCAAGCTGATGTCGCTGAACGTCGATGCGGTCTTCTGGTGCTGCAAGGCCGCGATCCCGCATCTGCTGGCGGTCGGCGGCGGCACCATCGTCAATATGGGCTCGATGTCGGGGATTGCCTCGAACATCCCGCAAAATCAGGTCGCCTATAACAGCTCAAAGGCGGCGGTTCACATGATGACCAAAAGCCTTGCCAGCGAATTCGCGGCACAGAACATCCGCGTCAACGCCATCGCGCCGGGCTATATCGACACCGACATGTCGCGCGGCGGCTTCTCGAACCCGGAATGGTTCCCGGTCTGGAGCGGCATGACCCCCATGGGCCGCGTCGGCCAGCCCGAAGAAATCGCGGCCATCGCGCTGTTTTTGGCCTCGCCCGCCTCAAGCTATATGACCGGCGACGTGGTGGTTGCCGATGGCGGCTATACAACCCGCTGAATCGAAAAGGGAAAGACAATGACAAATTGCAACCGGCTTGCCGGCAAAAGCGCGCTGATCACCGGCGCCGGGCGCGGTATCGGCAAGGAATTCGCCCGCGCCTATGTGCGCGAGGGGGCGACGGTCGCCATTGGCGATATCAACCTTGAGGCCGCAAAATCCGCCGCCGCCGATATCGGCAAGGGGGCCTATGCGGTCGAACTGGACGTGACCCGTCAGGACAGCATCGACGCCGCCATCGCCGCCGTGGTCGCCACGACCGGCAAGCTTGATATCCTGATCAACAACGCCGCGCTCTTCGACGCGGCCGAGACGGTCGATATCACCCGCGCCAGCTATGACAGGCTTTATGCGGTCAATGTCGCGGGCACGCTGTTCACCCTGCAAGCGGCGGCGCGGCAGATGATCGCGCAAGGTCATGGCGGCAAGATCATCAATATGGCCAGCCAGGCCGGCCGGCGCGGGGAAAGCCTTGTCGCGGTCTATTGCTCGACCAAGGCGGCGGTGATCTCGCTGACCCAGTCGACGGCGCTGAACCTGATCAAGCATCGGATCAACGTCAACGCCATCGCCCCCGGCGTGGTCGATGGCGAACATTGGGCGCATGTCGATTCCATGTTCGCCAAGCTGGAGGGCAAGGCCCCGGGCCAGAAAAAGGCCGAGGTCGAGGCCGGCGTTCCCGCAGGCCGCTTTGCCACGCCCGACGACCTGACCGGGATGGCGGTGTTTCTGGCCTCGTCGGATGCCGATTACATCCTCGCCCAGACCTATAACGTCGATGGCGGTCAGTGGATGAGCTGACCCCCGTGCCCCCTTGCGCGGGGCGGTCCGGCGCAAAGCCTGTACCTGTGCAGAGACCGGCGGCGGAATTGGTGCCCGCCACCGCGCGCCGCCACCGCCGGGGTCACATTGGCGGGGCCGGATCCGTCCGGGCTGCGGCGGGCGGAAACCGGGCGGCATCCGCGCGAAACACCTCTGGCTCGACGGTCAACAGCACATTGCCCGCCGCCCTTTTTTCCAAAAGCTCATAGGCGCGCTGAATCAGCAGGTGATGGCGTTGGCGGATCATGTGCACCGGAAAGCGCATCAACGTCCCATAGGGTTCATAGTCGAAACAACCGAATGACGTGGCCTGCAATTCGGCCTCGGGCAGCTGGCCCAGAAACCGCAAAAGCGCCTCGAACACGTTGATGGAATTCGCAAACAGCCCCGCCGGCAACCCGCCAAGCCGGTCATAAAGCCGATGCAGTTCGGCAAGCGCGATTTCGGGATCATAGCCGCAGGCGATGACCTGATCGTCGTCGCAGCGCCCGAAGGCGGCGTTAATCGCCGCACGAAAGCCCGCAATCCGGCGCGACGAGGCATGCAGCCGCGCATCGCCCCCGATCAGATAGACCCGATCCTGCGCGGGACGCGGATATTGCGGTGGCGGCCGCATGGTTTCGATGATCGCCTCGGTCAGGCGGCGGGCGCCCGTCTCATTGTCGGTGATGACCGATGGCGCATCGGGGCAAGGCTGGTCGATAAAGACATGCGGAAGCTGCGCGCTGCGACAGATCCGGCTGATGCGCAGCGGATCGGCGGCGCCCGCGACAAAAAGCGAATCGATGGAATAGGCCATCAGATCCTGAACCGTGCTTTCCTCTTCCTTGGGGTTGCGCTGGGTCGCGATGATGATCGGGCATTGCCCGCGCGACCGCGCCTCGACCGTGAACCGCTGGCTGAGGTCCGAGAAGAAGCGGTTGTTATGCTCGGGCAGGATCAGACCGACCAGACCGGATCGCGCCGTCCGCAGGCCCCGGGCCTGAAGGTTGACGGAATAGCCCATCTGTCCGGCAAGGCCGATGATCCGCTCGGCCGTCTCGGCCTTGATGCGGCGGGCCTTCCAGCTGCCGTTCAGCGCCGCGCTGACCGTCGAGGGCGAAACCCCCATCTGCTGGGCGATGTCATAGATCGTCTGCTTCTGTGAAGGCTTCATGGTGCCGGCCGCCGTGCATTCACGCTTCTTGACAGAATATGCTCGAATCGAGTTATATTGAAAAATCGATTTTGCAATACTCTGTCGCTGTTGTTCGGTCGGGAGGCCAGAGCAGGAGCGTTATTAAAACCAGACCTGCACAATCGATTGCACAATGCCGGATCCAGCGGACCGGGGCAAGCAAAAACATTCGGGGTTCGCCCCAAGGGAGGAATTCGATGAAAAAGTTTCTGGCTTTCGCCAGCGTCCTTGCGCTGTCCACGGGGCTTTCGGGCACCGCCTTCGCGCAGGAAATCGGCGTCGTCGTCAAGATCGGCGGCATTCCGTGGTTCAACGCGATGGAAGAGGGCATCACGAAAAAGGCCGGGGAACTGGGCGTCACCGCCGAGATGATCGGCCCGGTTTCCGCCGACCCCGCGCTTCAGGTTCAGGCCATCGAGGACCTGATCGCCAAGGGCGTCGATGTCATCGGCGTGGTGCCCAACGACGAAAAGGCGCTTGAGCCGGTCCTGAAGAAGGCCCGCGACGCCGGGATCAAGGTCGTCGCCCACGAAGGCCCCGGTCTTGAAAACATCGACTGGGACTTTGAGCTTGCTTCGGCCCAGGGCTTTGGCGAGGCCCATGCCAAGCTTTTGTCCGACCACATCAAGGGTCCGGGCAAATATGCGGTCTATGTCGGCTCGCTGACGGTTCCCCTGCACAATGCCTGGGCCGATGCCGCCATCGCCTGGCTGAAAGCCAACCGCCCCGACCTTGAAATCGTGGGCGAGCGTTATGGCGTGGCCGAAAACGTCGATGACAGCCGCTCGACCGCGCTTGACCTGATGGCCGCGAACCCCGACATCAAGGGTTTCCTTGCCTTTGGCAGCCAGGGCCCGATCGGCGCCGGCCGCGCCATCGAGGAAAAGCATATGGGCGGCAAGGTCTTTGTCGTCGGCCCCTTCTCGCCCGGACAGGGCGCCAAGATGGTCCATGACGGCGTGTTGACCGGCGGCTATATGTGGAACCCCGCGCAGGCCGGTGAGGTTTTTGTCACCCTTGGCAAGATGCTGGCCGACGGGACCGCGATCAAGGCGGGCGACGACATTCCCGGCCTTGGCGTGGTTCAGCCCGACCCGGCGACCAAGGACATCATCACCGACAACCTTCTGGAACTGAACGCCGACACCGTCGACGGTCTGGCCGAACAGGGTCTCTGACCCCGTCGCGCAAGAATGCCGCGGGCAGCAATGCCCGTGGCGCCAGAGTTCAGGGGGTATAAATGGCAGGCAACGGGGGCGAAAGCTTCGCGCTGCGCCTGAAAGGCGTCTCCAAGGTGTTTGGAGGGGTCAAGGCGCTCGACCACGTGGATTTCGACGTGCGCGCCGGCGAGGTGCATTGCCTTGCGGGCGAAAACGGCTGCGGCAAATCCACACTCATCAAGATCGTGGCCGGCGTTTATCGCCCGGAATCCGCCGAGCTGATCGAGCTGTTCGGCGAGAAGCTCGAGGCCATCAATCCGGTGGTGGCCCGCGCCAAGGGCGTGTCGGTGATCTGGCAGGATCTGGCGCTTTTCCCGAATATGAGCGTGGCCGAGAACATCGCCTTTGACGATCTCGTCGGCCTGCGCCCGCGCGGCGTCGATTATGCGACGATGAAGACGCGGGCCGCGGCCGTGCTGGCCCGCCTTGGCGTGACGCTGGATCTGGCCGCGCCGCTTGAAAGCCTGCCGATCGCGCAGCGTCAGGTCGTGGCCATCGCCCGCGCGTTGATGAACGACGCACGGCTGATTTTCATGGACGAGCCGACCGCCTCGCTGACGCAGGCGGAAACCGACCGGCTGCTGGATATCGTGCGCAAGCTCTCTGCCGATGGCGTCGCGGTGGTCTTCGTCAGCCACCGCCTGGCCGAGGTTTTGGACATTGCCGAGCGGGTGACGGTGGTGCGCGACGGCAAGCTTGTCGGCGTCTATCCCACCGAGGGCATGACGCAGGCGCGGCTGGGCGAATTGATGACCGGCCATGTCCTCGAGGACAAGGTGGTCGCGACCGACAGATCGGCGGCGCCCGTGGTCTTTGAGGCGCAGGGGCTGAGCCTGCCCGGCCAGTTCGAGGGCATCGACCTGACCATCCGCGCGGGCGAGGTCGTCGGTCTGATCGGCCTCATTGGCGCGGGCCGGACCGAGCTTGCCCATGCCATGATCGGCATGAGCCAGCCGACCGCCGGCTCGGCGCGCCTGAACGGCGCCGCCTATCGGCCCGGATCGATCCGCGAGGCGATTGCCAAGGGCCTCGCCTATGTTTCGGAGGACCGGCTGCAACTCGGCCTGTTGCAAAAGCAATCCATCGCCGACAACGCGGCCATCGCCGTCCTGAACCGGCTGCTCGACCGCTTCCGGCTGATTTCCTTGGCGGATAAATACGCGCTGATCGCCGGCTGGGGCAAAAAGCTGGGGATCAAGATGGGCGCGCCGGACAACCCCATTTCCACACTGTCGGGTGGCAACCAGCAAAAGGTGGTGCTGGCCAAATGGCTTGCGACCGAGCCCAAGCTGATCATCCTCGACAGCCCGACCGTGGGCGTCGATGTGGGCGCGCGCGCCGGCATTTTCCGCATCGTGCGCGACCTTGCCGATCAGGGGCTGGCGATCCTTCTGATCTCGGACGAGGTGACAGAGGTGCTTTATAACTCTGACCGGGTGCTGCACATGGCGCATGGCCGTCTTGTCGGCAGCTACGATCCGCGAACGACCTCGGTTCAGGAACTGGAGGCCGCGATCTATGCATGACTTCATCAGATATCGCCGGGTCGAGTTCCGCCTTTTCGTCGTTCTGGCGGCGCTTTGCGTTCTGTTGTCGCTGACGACGGACACGTTTCTGACCTTTGGCAATCTCAGTTCGCTGCTCAATAACAACTCGGTCAACCTGATCTGGGCGGTGGGCCTGTTGGTCGTGCTGATCTCGGGCGGGATCGACATCTCCTTCGCCGTGGCATCGAGCGTCGTCCAGTATCTGGCGGCCAAGTTCCTGATCGGCATCGGTGGCGGCAACTGGGTTCTGGGCTTTCTTGTCTGCGGCGGCATCGGCATCGCGCTTGGCCTGATCAACGCGGCGCTGATCTATGGCTTCAACATCATCTCGATCATCGTCACCATCGCGACCTTCAACGCCTATTTCGGGCTGCTGATGTATTTCAGCGGCGGGCGCAGCATCTATTCCCTGCCCGACTGGTGGACCGACCGCATCGCGATCTTTTCGCATCAGGCCGCCGATGGCAGCTGGTCCGATTTGACCCTGCCTGTCGCGGTCATGGCGGCCTGTGTCGGCGCCACCTGGTTCCTGATCCGACGGATGAACCTTGGCCGCCAGCTTTATGCCTTTGGCGACAACCCCGAGGGCGCGCGCCGCGCCGGGGTCAACCTTGCGGTGATGCAGGCGCTGGCCTTTGGCTGGTGCGGGCTGATGGCCGGGATCGCCGCGCTGATGCAGGTGAACATCGTGCAAGAAGTCGTGCCGAACGCCCTTTACGGGCGCGAACTTGACGTGCTGGCCGCCGTGGTTCTTGGCGGCGCACGGCTTGGCGGCGGCAAGGGCACGGTCACCGGCTGCATCCTTGGGGTGATGTTCGTGGCGATCACGCAGAACGGCCTCAACCTTCTGGGCATCTCGCCCTTTGCCTTCCAGATGATCATCGGGGCCGCGATCCTGATCGCGATTTCCACCTCGAACATCGATTTCGGCAAGGTCCGGGCCTTTGCGGGAGAGCGGAAATGACAGCCATCATGGACCGGGCGCGGGCCTTTTTCGGGCGCGAGACCTTTGGGCTTCTGATCCTCATGGCGATCATGGTCGTGGGCTTCAGCCTCGCCAGCCCGAAATTCCTGACGCCCGCGAACCTTGCCTCGATGGGCTTTCAGGCGCCGCTTCTGGGGCTTTTGACCATCGCTATGTTGGCGCCGATGATCTCGGGCGGCTTCAACCTTGCCGTCATCTATACCGCCAATATCTCGGGCCTCGCGCTTGCTGCGGTGCTCTTGCATTTTGGCGGACCCGAGGCCGGGTTCGGCGCGATCCTTCTGGGCATCGCGGCGGCGCTGATCGCCGGCACGCTTGCGGGCGCGGTGATGGGCGTGGTCATTGCCTATGTCGGCGCGCATCCGATCCTGGTGTCGCTGGCGATGATGATCTTTCTGCGGGGCCTGGGCGAGTTCCTGACCAAGGGCGGCGACATCTCGGGCTTTCCCGAAAGCATCGCGGTCCTTGGCCATGGCAGCCTTTTGGGCATCCCGGTGCCGCTGATCCTGTTCGGGCTGGTGGCGCTGGTCTGGCACATCCTTCTGCGTCGCAGCCGCCACGGCTTTTCGGTCTATATGGTCGGCTCGAACATCCGCGCGGCGGAATATTCCGGCCTCAACACCAAGCGCACGCTGGTGATGATCTATGCGCTGTCGGGCATGGTCTGCGCCATCGCCGGCATCCTGATGCTGGCCCGGTTCAACTCGGTCCGCGTCGGGCATGGCGAGGCGCTGTTGCTTGTCACCGTCCTTGCCATCTTTCTTGGCGGCATCGATCCCTTTGGCGGGCATGGCAAGGTCGCGCCGGTGATCCTTTCGGTTCTGATCCTTCAGATCCTGTCCTCGGGGCTGAACCTGATCGGGGCAAACCAACACCTCGCCACGGCGGTCTGGGGCCTGTTCCTGATCGCGGTGATGATCCTGCGATCCGACAAGCTGGCGAGTTTCTCACGTTTCATCCTCAGAAAGGGCTGACATCATGGAAGGTTTTGGCGTTCACACCAGCATGTGGACGATGAACTGGGACCGCGCGGGCGCCGAGCGCGCCGTCGCGGGCGCCAAGAAATACGACGTCGATTTTATCGAAATACCGATGCTGCGCCCGCATGAGATCGATACCGACCATACCCGCGCGCTTTTGGAAAAGAACGGCCTGCGCGCCATCTGCTCGCTTGGCCTGCCGCAGGAATGCTGGGCCTCGGTCCACCCGGAAAAGGCCGGCGAATACCTGAAACTCGCGCTCGACAAGACCAAGGCCTGCGGCGCCGAGGCGCTGTCCGGCGTCACCTTCGGCGGCATCGGCGAACGGACCGGCGTCAGCCCGACCGAACAGGAATACAGCAACATCGCCAAGGCGCTGGCCGTCGGTGCCGCGCATGCCAAAAAGATCGGCCTGCTTTTCGGGATCGAGCCGGTCAACCGCTATGAAAACCACCTCATCAACACCGGCTGGCAGGCGCGCGACATGATCCACCGCGTCGGCGCGGACAACATTTTCATCCACCTTGATACCTATCACATGAACATTGAGGAGAAGGGCGCGGGCAACGGCATTCTGGATGCGCGCGAGTTCCTCAAGTACATCCACCTGAGCGAAAGCGACCGCGGCACGCCCGGCGAAGGCACCTGCGACTGGGACGAGGTTTTTTCCACGTTGGCGGCGATCAACTTCAAGGGCGGCCTCGCCATGGAAAGCTTTATCAACATGCCGCCCGAGGTGGGCTTCGGCCTTGCCGTCTGGCGCCCCGTCGCCGAAAGCCATGATGAGGTGATGTCAAAGGGTCTGCCGTTCCTGCGCAACAAGGCGCAGCAGTACCGGCTGATCTGATGGCATCGACGGTCGGTTTCGACGGTCTTGTCACGGTCGCGCGGGGTTTACTCGCGCGGCCGGGGCGTCAGGTTCTGGCGATTGCCGGTGCGCCGGGCGCGGGCAAGTCGACGCTG
Organism: Paracoccus mangrovi; assembly: GCF_042648425.1. Classification (NCBI taxonomy): domain Bacteria; kingdom Pseudomonadati; phylum Pseudomonadota; class Alphaproteobacteria; order Rhodobacterales; family Paracoccaceae; genus Paracoccus; species Paracoccus mangrovi. The sequence goes on from NZ_JBHRXJ010000016.1 coordinate 35,293, forward strand.
GTCGAAAAGCTGGCCGAGGCACTGGCAGGCGAGCCCGTCGCGATTCTGCCGATGGACGGCTATCACTACGACGATGGTGTTCTGCACGCGATGGGCCGCCGCCCGTGGAAGGGCGCGCCCGACACTTTCGACGTGGGCGGCCTAAGAACCACGCTCAAGCGCCTGCGCGACCCGGCCGAGGGCGCCGTCGCGGTGCCGGTCTTTGACCGCAATCTTGAGATTTCGCGCGGCAGCGCCCGGATCATCGGCCCCGAGGTGCGGCTTATCCTGGCCGAGGGCAATTATCTGCTGCTCAAGCGCGATCCATGGCCCTCGCTTCGCGCGCATTTCGACGCGACGGTGATGATCGACGTGCCCGAGGCGGAACTGAAACGGCGGCTTCGCGGGCGCTGGGTCGGCCACGGCCTGACCCCGCCCGAAATTGACACCAAGCTCGAGGACAACGACCTGCCGAACGGGCGCGTCGTCATCGGAGAAAGCATCGCGCCGGATTACCTGTTGCGGGCGGAACAGGGCGGCTAGATCCCGCATCTTGGCGGCGACCAGTCCCGGCGCCGAAACCTGTACCATGACCCGACCGGGCGGGCGACCAACGACCGGCGCCCGGTCGCGACCTAATACAGGTTCAGATCCTTTAGCAGCCGCGGCCAGGCATCGATGCGTTCACGGGTGCGGTCCGGGTCCTTGCCGGCGACGGCATGGACGATCAGGTTCAGCAAGGTGGCCATGGGGCCGGTGCTTTCCAGAAACGTGCCGACCTTGGTCGCGCCGTGAAACACCAGCGGGGTCTGTTCATAGGCCCAGCTGTTGAATTCATCGGTGATGACGATCAGCTCAAAGCCCAGCTTGCGGCACAGCGCGGCAATGGGCGCTGCCTCGCGCGCATAGGGTACGACATCGATCAGGATCAACAGACGGCTGCGCGGTCTCTGCCCCTGATGGGTGACCCATTCCGACAGGCCCGAATCATGGGGCGACAGAAAGCGCACGGAATTGCGGGTGATCGCCAGACGGCGGGCGAAATCCTCGGCCAGGCCGCGAATGGTCTGAAACCCGGTGACATAGACCACGTCGCGATCCCAGATAAGGTCGATGGCCCGCCGCCATTCCGGCCGCTTCAGCTGGGCCGTCAGGCTCAGGATCGCCTCGGCCTCACGGGTGATCGCGGCGGCGATGTCATCGGGCAGGCCCGCCACATCGCCGGCCATATCGCCGGGCGCCTCGCCCATGCGATCCGCCAGCCGCGCGGTTTTCAGATCGCCCTTCAGCGCCGCCATGCCCTTATAGCCGATGCGCCGCAGAAACCGGCTGACGGTGATTTCGCTGACCCCCGCCTTGGCCGCCAGCGAAGCCCCGGTCTCAAGCGCAAGATCGGCCTCGTTCAGCAACAGGAACCGGGCGATGCGGGCCTCGGATTTGGTCAGATCGGGCAGGCACGCCTTGAGATTGGCGGCGAATCTGCTGTCGACCGAGATATTGGGGCGATCTGTCATGGCGCAGTTATATCATTATTGAAAAATGATAGACATCTGTCATTATCTGCGCCGGGACAGTCGATCCGCGCCGCGCAAACCGGCGCCTCGACCGAAGGGGGACGGGCAAATAATGCGATCAGGGGCAGGTCTGGCACGGGGTTTACCGACAGCGGGGACAGAGGCCCCAGTCTGGCCGAGGACCGGCGCCTTCGCAACGGCCTATCCCCGCCCGCCTGTGCCCCCGCCTGCGTATCCCGCCTGCGTACGCCCCCTGCGTCCCGTGAACAGAACTGAGAGGACATCATGACAAAACCGCGCGCCCGGGATCTGGGCATACCCTTCGACGGCGAAACCGGGCCGCTGAATGCGATCACCGATGTGGCGGGGGTATCGGTCGGCTATGCGACGCTGACCGATCCGGCGCGGAACATGCGCACCGGCGTCACCGCCATCATCCCCCGCAGCGACGAGACCGGCACCCCGACCCCGGTCTGGGCCGGTCAGTTCGATCTGAACGGCAATGGCGAAATGACCGGCACGCATTGGATCAACGATGCGGGCTATTTCATCGGGCCGGTATGCATCACCGACACGCATGGCGTGGGCGCGGTCCATAGCGGGGCGACGAAATGGATGCTGGACCGCTATGGCGATTATTTCGCCAAGGAACATGCCTGGGCGATGCCGGTCGTGGCCGAAACCTATTCGGGCGTCCTGAACGACATCAACGCCATGTTCGTCGAGCCGCATCACGCGATCGAGGCGCTGAACGCGGCACAGGGCGGGCCGATCGCCGAAGGGTCGGTCGGGGGCGGCAACGGCATGATCTGTTACGAATACAAGGGCGGCACCGGCACCTCGTCGCGGATCGTGCGGCTGGCGGGGCAAAGCTATACGGTCGCGGCGCTGGTTCAGGCCAATCACGGCATCCGACCCTGGCTGACCATCGCGGGCAAGCATCTCTGGCCGGAATTCGACGATCACCTGTTGCTGTCGCGCGAACAGGGCTCGATCATCGTGATCATCGCCACCGACGCGCCGCTGACCGGCTTGCAGCTGCGCCATTTCGCCAAGCGCGCGGCGCTTGGCATCGGGCGGGCCGGAACGCCGGGGGGCAATAATTCGGGCGATATCTTTCTGGCCTTTTCGACGGCGAACCGCGCCGCGACCATGCCGCAGCTGGATCAAGAGGTGCTGAGCCACAGCCATATCAACAACGAATTCCTTGATCCGTTCTATCTGGCGGCGGTCGGCGCGGTGAACGAGGCGGTGATCAACGCCCTTGTCGCGGGCGAGGACGCGCCGACCTTCAAGCCGCCCGGCTACACCGTGAAGGCCATCGATATCGACAAGCTGCGCGAGGTGTTCAGCCCATAGCGCGCCATCGCGCGAGGGGCGGGGAAAATGCGCCCGCGCGGCAACAGACCGCCGGGCGGCATCACATAAAGGGAGGAAAACATGAACACATCCACATCCGGCGCCGAAGCGCCGCCGGCGCAGAAGGTGCCGTTTCTGGTCAAGCTCGGCTATTCATTCGGCACTTTCGGCGAATCCATCGCCTATAATCTGTTCTACGTCTATTTCCTGCTGTTCCTGACCGCCGTGGTCGGGCTGGATCCGGCGATTGCGGGCACGATCTCGCTGGTGGCGATCGTCTGGGACGGGATCACCGATCCGCTGGTCGGCTATCTGTCGGACAATTCGCGCAATCGCGCCGGACGGCGGCGGCCGTTCATCCTGCGCTTTTGTGCGCCGCTGGCGGCGGTGCTGGTCTTGCTGTTCACGGTCTTTCCCGACCTGTCGGGACCGGCGCAGGTGTTTTATTTCCTGCTGATGAACGTGCTGTTCTGGACCATGTTCACCCTTGTCGACGTGCCCTATATCGCCCTGGGCGGCGAATTGTCGGATGACGGCAACGAACGGACCCAGATCCGCACCATGGCGACGATGTGGAATTTCGTGGGCTTCGTGGTGGTTGCCGCCGGGACCGTGCCGCTGGTCGTATCGCTGGCCGATCCGGTCGGTTATCCGGGGGAAAAGGCCTTCGCCGATCCCGGCGCCTGGGGCAAGGTGGTCATCGCCTTTGGCTTGCTGGTGCTGGTGGCTTTTCTGGTTGCCCATGTCGCGACCCGGGGGCGCGAAACCACCGTCCCGCAAAAGGACAGCGCCACCAGAGCCGGGTTCATCGGCGACTATCTGTCGGTCATGCGCATCCGCGAATTTCACCCGCTGATCGGCTTTAACGTGATCAGCCAGATCGGCGGCTATATGCTGACCGCGCTGGCGGTGCATTACTTCATCTATCACATGGGCGCGTCCGAAAGCCAGATTTCGACCATCTTCCTGGTCTATGGGATCATCGTCGTCGCCATCTCGCCGCTGATCGGCGGGGCCGCCAACCGCTTTGGCAAGAAGCCGGTGCTGATCGCCTGCAACGGGATCAATGTGCTGATCTTTCTGTATTTCTGGCAGGCGGGGTTCAACTTTACCAATGTCTATCTGTCGACCGCCGGCATCGGGCTTTATTTCGGGTCGTTCTATATTCTGGCCATCGCCGCGACCTATGACATCGCCGAACTGGACAAGGTGCGCCGCAATGACCGCGAAAGCCGGCAGGGCATCATCTTTGCCTTTTTCTCGTTCATGATGAAGATCGGCGTCGGGCTGGGCATGTTCTTCAGCGGGCTTTTGCTGAAGGCGACGGGATTCGATCCGACGGCGGCACAGCAATCGGAACGCGCGCTATGGGGTCTGCATCTGGGCTTTACCCTGATCCCGGCGATCCTGTTCCTTTTGGGGATCGCGATCCTGTCCCGCTATCCGATCAGCCGCGCGCGACAGGTTCAGATCGACGACGAGGTCAAGATGCTGGACGCGGCCGGCTGATCCCGGCGGGCGCAGGGGCCGGTACGGGTCCCTGCGCCCTTTGCGATGCGGGCATGATGGCGGGGGCTAGGACTTGACCGGCACCGCGTTCTCGAACCGGCGAAAGATCCAGACAAGGATCGCCGTCAGGACAAGATAGATCGCCGCCAGCAGCAGCAAGGGTTCATAGGTCAGATAGGTTTCCTGCCGCACCCGCGAGATCACCCCGTAAAGATCGACCACCGTCACCGTCGCCACCAGTGGCGTGGATTTCAGTTGCAGGATGGTTTCGCCGTTCAGCGTCGGCAGGGCGCGGTGGATCGCGCGCGGCAACCAGATACGGCGCAGGATCTTGCCCCGCGTCATGCCAAAGGCCTGTCCGGCCTCTAATTCGCCCCGGGGGACACCGGCAAAGGCGCCGCGCATCACCTCGCCCTCATAGGCGGCAAAGGACATGGTCAGCGCCACCAGCCCATAGGGCCATGCCTCGCGCAGATAGGGCCAGAGCATGCTGTGACGGATGCCGGGGATCGACGGGAAAAGCGAGCCAAGGCCATAATAAAGCAGCCAAAGCTGCAACAAAAGCGGCGTGCCCCGGATCACCGTGCAGAACCCGACCGCCGGCGCCTTGAGCCACCACGGTCCGGTCACCTGCACAAGGCCGATGGGCACCGCCAGCAGAAAGCCAAGGATGACCGAGCCGAAGAGCATCATCAACGTGACCACCAGCCCCTGCGCAAGGCGCGGCAGATAGTCGGGCAACCAGTCCCAGCGTCCAAAGACGACGACCGCCGCGACCAGCGCGATCCCGATCAGGATCAGCAGGATCCGGTGCGGCGGAATGCGCAGCCCGGCGCGGGATTCATCGGTGGCGAAATCGTCGGCGGCATTCATCTTATGCACCCCTTACAAGACCGCGACGCGCCCGGCGCTCGATCACGCCGATGGCTGCGGTCGAAACCAGCGACAGCGCCAGATAGAGCGCACCGGCGGTCACGAAAAACAGCATGTAATGCTTGGTCGCGCCGGCGGCCTGGCGGGTGACAAGGGTCAGCTCGCTGAACCCCACCACCGCCAGAAGCGCTGTGTCCTTGGTCGCGACCAGCCACAGATTCGCCAGCCCAGGCAGCGCAAAGGGCAGCATCGCCGGCAAGGTGATGCGCCGCAGCGTCTTGGCCGGGGACATGCCAAAGGCCTTGGCGGCCTCAAGCTGACCGGGGGCGATCGACCGGATCGCGCCCCGGATCACCTCGGTCGCATAGGCGCCCTGCACGATGCCCAGAACAAAGATGCCGGCGGCCAGCGCGCTGATTTCCACGGTGCCATATCCCATCATCACCAGCACCTGGTTCAAAAGGTCGGCCCCCGCGTAATAGAGGATCAGGATCAGCACCAGTTCCGGCACCGCCCGGACGATGGTCGTATAAAGCCCCAGCAGATCCCGCAGGACCGGGCCGCCGTAAAGCTTGCCCACTGCGCCGAAAATGCCGATGAGCAATCCCAACGAATAACCGCCGATGGCGATCTGCAACGTCTTGACGAATCCCGCCAGCAGCACCCCACCCCAGCCGGGCGGATTGAACGCAAGCAAGCTCCAGTCGATCAGGCCGTGCGGTTCCATATGAGGATCCTGTTTCCGAGTGATGAGAGGGGGCCCGGATGCCGGGCCGGACCAGCGGCCCTATTCGCCGTAGACGTCGAAATCGAAGTATTTCGCGTTGAATTTGGCATAAGTGCCGTTTTCGCGAATGGCCTTGATCGCCGTGTTCAGCTTGTCCTTCAGCTCGGTGTCGCCCTTGCGCAGGCCGATGCCCACGCCCTGCCCCAGCACATCGTCATCGGGCGCCACGCTGCCCTTGATGTCGCAACAGGCGCTGCCGGTTTCGCTGTCCAGAAAGGTCTGAAGCGCCAGCTGATCGGCCTGAACCGCATCGACCCGGCCGGCGGCAAGGTCGTTATTGGCCTCGTCCTGGGTCTGGTATTCCTTGATCGTGGCGCCGGCGGGTTCGAAATGCTTTTTCGCATAGGCCTGATGGATGGTCGAAGCCTGAACCCCCAGAATCTTGTCGTTCAGCCCCTCGGGCGTGGCCTCGAACTGTGTGTCCTTCAGCCCGATCACCAGTGTCGGAACCTTGTAATAGTGATCGGTGAAGTCGATGGTCTTTTCGCGTTCGGCGGTGATCGACATCGAGGTGACGATCATGTCGATCTTCTTGGTGTTCAGCGCCGGGATGATCCCGTCCCATGAAACCGGGGTGATGACGCAATCCAGCTTCGCCTCGGCACAGACGGCATCGGCAAAGTCGATTTCCCAGCCGCTCCACTTGCCCGAGGCATCGGGCACGGTAAAGGGCGGATAGGGCTCGGCCGCGACGCCGACCTTGACCTGTTCGGCGGCCGCCGGCCCCGTGACAGCAAGCCCAACGGCAAGCGGCAGACCCGTCGCAAGAACCTTCAATAGCTTTTTCATTCTGTTTCCCTCCTCCCGGATTTTTCAGTGGATCGAGCTGATGAATTTTTTCAGCCGTTCGGATTTCGGCGCGCCAAAGCATTCCTCGGGCGTGCCCTCTTCGGCGATCTTGCCCTCGTGCAGGAACACGACATGGCTGGCCACCTGACGCGCGAATTTCATCTCATGCGTCACAAGGATCATCGTGCGCTTTTCCTTGGCCAGATCGCCGATCACATGCAGCACCTCGCCCACCAGTTCCGGGTCCAGCGCCGATGTCGGTTCGTCAAACAGCATCGCATGGGGATCTACGGCCAGCGCGCGGGCGATGGCGGCGCGCTGCTGTTGTCCGCCCGACAGAAAGCCCGGATAGGCATCACGCTTGGCCTTAAGCCCGACCCGGTCCAAAAGCGCCTCGGCGCGGGCGATGGCCTCGTCCCGGGACACGCCCATGACCTGCACGGGCGCCTCGATGACATTTTGCAGGACGGTCATGTGCTGCCACAGGTGAAAACCCTGAAACACCATGCCCAGCCGGCTGCGGATGCGCTCGATCTGGCGGCGATTGGCCGGCATCTGTCCGCCCCGGCCGTCGGTCTTCATCTGGATTTCTTCGCCATGGATCGCGACCGATCCCGAGGTCGGCATTTCCAGCATGTTGACACAGCGCAGAAAGGTCGACTTGCCCGAGCCGCTGCCACCGATGATGGCGATGACATCCCCCTTTTTCGCCTCAAGCGAGATGCCCTTCAGCACCTCGAACGCCCCGAAACGCTTGTGCAGATCCTTGATCGAGATGGCTGCTTCCCGCTCGCTCACTCCGACTTCCTCCCCTTTGAACGTCCCGGGAATCGCGCCCCGGATCTGTTTTCATGCAGTATCGTCAATGATTTGCGCAAAACTCTCTGACACCTTCCTGTCAGATGACGTCGCGGATTCTCGAAACTATACACTTGAATAGTTTTTCTACAAATGCACAATTTCAGAATGAGAGAAAAAGCAACGCCGGAGAGAAAGACGTGACTGGTTCGTTCAGGCGCATGCCCGATTTCGATCGGCAGGCAGACATGATCGAGACGACGCTGGACTGTATCGCCGATCTTGGCATCCAGGCCACGACGGTGCGCGCGGTCGCGGCACGGGCCGGTATCAGCAACGGCTTGATCCGGCATCATTTCGGGTCCAAGGAAAACCTGCTTCTCGCCGCCTATCGCCGGACGATCGAGATGATGACCGAGCCGGCGCTGGCGGTGTTGCAGGCGACCGAGGGCACCCCGCATGAACGGCTGGCCCGATTCGTCGTGGTCTCGCTCAGCGGGGCGGTGGCCGATCCGCGGCTCTTGTCGCTTTGGGCGACCTTTATCAGCCAGATCCATATCGACCCGAATCTGTCGCGCGCGCATCGCGCCGGTTATCACGCCTATCGCAACGCCGCCGAGGCGCTGATCGGTCAGGTGCTGGATGCCGAGGGGCGCGCCACCACGGATGCCGAACGCAAGCGCGCCGCCATCGCCATCAGCGCCGTGATCGACGGCCTGTGGATCGAGGGCGGGCTCAGCGACGGGGAATTCGACGAGGAGCTGCAAGTCTCGATCGGCCTCAGATCGGTCGAGGCGCTCTTGGGTCTTTCACTCCCGGATATCACACAGAAAAGGAGCTAGGCGGAATGCGCTATGCGTCGATCACCGAACGGCTGGCGGGCCTTGGCTCGGGCAAATGGGATATTCACCTGCGCGGCCGCAAGCTTGCGGCCGAGGGCAAGCCGGTGATCGAGCTGACCATCGGCGAGCCGGATATCCCCCCCGACGACCGCCTGCTGGATGTCTGCAATGCCGCCATGCGCGCCGGCCGCACCCGCTATTCCAACGGCCGGGGCGAGCCGGAATTGCTGGCGGCGCTGGCGGCGAAATACAGCAAGCGCAGCGGCCGCAAGGTCACGCCCGAGAATGTGCTGGTCGTCACCGGCACGCAAACCGCGCTTTACGCGGCGATGATGGCGCTGGTCGGGCCCGGCGACAAGGTGCTGATCCCCGACCCTTATTACGCCACCTACGAGGCCGTCGTGCGCGCGCCGGGCGCCGAACTGGTGCCGGTGCCGCTGGACCCGGCGCGCGGCTTTCACCTGACCGCCGCCGCGCTGGAAGCCGCGATCACGCCCGACGCCCGCGTGCTGTTGCTGAACAACCCGCATAACCCCAGTGGCGCCTCGCTGTCCCGGGCCGAAATCGCGGCCATTGGCGAGGTCTGCCGCCGGCATGACCTGTGGATCGTCAGCGACGAGGTTTATGAGCAGCTGATCTTTGACGGCGACTTCGCCTCGCCTTTCGACATCGCCGAACTGGCCGAACAGACGGTGGTGCTGTCTTCGCTGTCCAAATCCCATGCCGCGCCGGGCTTCCGCTCGGGCTGGATCATCGGGCCGGCCGAGTTCTGCAACCGCCTGTTGCCGATCTCGGAAACCATGCTCTTCGGCGTGCAGCCCTTTATCTCGGACATGGCCACCTATGCGCTGACCCATGACCTGCCGACCGCCGCATTGATGCGGGGCGCCTATGCGGCGCGGGCGGGCATCATCGCCCGGACGCTGGGCCAGGTGCCCGGCCTGCGCCCGGTCACGCCCGAATCCGGCATGTTCGTGCTGGTGGATGTGGGCGGCACCGGGCTGGATGGCGCCGCCTTTGCCGCGCGGCTTCTGGATGAGCAACTGGTTTCGGTCATGCCGGGCGCGTCCTTTGGCGCGGTGGCGCGAACCTTCATCCGGCTTAGCCTGACCGTCCCCGACGAGGTGCTGGCCGAGGCCTGCACCCGCATCGCCACCCTTGCCCGCAACCTGACCCACGCCGAGGTGCTGTGATGACCGATACGACCGTAGGGCTGGAACTGGTCCGCCATCTCGAGGCGCTTGGCGTCGATGTGGTCTTTGGCATTCCGGGCGTCCACACGACCGAGCTCTATCGCGGACTTGCCACCTCGACGATCCGGCACGTCACCCCCCGGCACGAGCTGGATGCGGGTTTCATGGCCGATGGCTATGCCCGCGCCTCGGGCAAGCCGGGGGTCTGTCTGCTGATCACCGGGCCGGGCATCACCAATGCCATCACCGCCATGGCACAGGCGCGGGCAGATTCGATCCCGATGCTGGTCATTTCGGGGATCAATGCGCTGGCGACCCATGGGCATTATCGCGGCCACCTGCACGAATTGCCCGACCAGTCCGCCACGCTGAAAACCATCGCCAAGCATTCGGAACGCCTGATCCGTGCCGATGACATCGCCGATGCGCTGGCGCGCGCCATGGCGGCGATGAACAGCGGCCGCCCCGGCCCGGTCCATATCGAGATCCCGACCGACCTGATGGAGGCCCCGCTGAGCCAGCCGCGCGACCTGCCGCCCTCGGTGGCCGCCCCCATGCCGGATGCACGCCTGATCGATCAGGCGGCGGGGCTTTGCGCCAAGGCTGTCGCGCCGGTGATCCTTGCCGGTGGCGGCGCGGTCTGGGCGGATGACGCATTGCGGGCGCTGGCGATGCGGCTCGACGCGCCGGTCGTCACCACGACGAATGCGCGCGGGCTGCTGGCCGGTCACGCGCTGGCCGTCCCCGCCAGCCCCAGCCTGCCCCCGGTCCGCGCGCTGATCGAGGCCAGCGATCTGGTCATCGCCGTGGGCACGCAATTCGGCCCGACCGATTACGACGCCTATCTTGATGGCGGCTTCAAGGCGCCGCCGAACACGATCCGTATCGACCGCGACCCCGAGGCGGCAAAAACCAGCTTTCCCGCCACCGTCACCCTGTGCGGCGACAGCGCGGCGGTGCTGGATCGGCTGAACGCGGCGCTGGCCGCCCCGCCCGCCCCCTCGTCCACAGGGGCCGCGCGCGCGGCCGAGACGCGGCAGGCCGCGATGGCCGCGCTGTCGCCCAAGATGCAGGTGATGACCGAGGTTCTGGCGGTGATCCGCGACACCTTGCCCGGCTGCACCATCGTCGGCGATTCCACCCAGCTCGTCTATGGCGGCAACCTTTATTGGGAGGCCGCCGCCCCGCGCAGCTGGTTCAACGCCTCGACCGGTTATGGCGCGCTTGGCTATGGCCCGCCCGCCGCGATCGGCGCAAGCCTCGCCCTGCCCGACGCGCCGGTGGTCTGTCTTGTCGGCGATGGCGGCTTTCAGTTCTGCCTCGGCGCGCTTGGCAGCGCGACGGACGAGGCCAGCCGGGTGATCTTTCTGGTCTGGAACAACAACGGCTATCAGGAAATCGAGGATCACATGGTCTCGCGCGGGATCACCCCGGTGGGTGTCCGCCCCTCGGCCCCCGATTTCCGCAAGATCGCCGAGGGCTATGGCATCCCCTCGGAACGGATCCGGCTGACCGACGGCAACAGCCAGGCGGCGCTTGCGCCCGGCAAGCTGGACCTCGCGCCGCTGGCCGCCGCGCTGATCCGCGCCCGCGCGGCCCAAGGTCCGGCGCTGATCGAGGTGATGACGCCATAAACCGGGCCGGTCGGAAAAACCGGCCCCGGCTTTCAGACGACCAATGATCCGCAGCAAGGGGGTCCGGCTCAGTGACCGAAACCCGTGCCGGCCATCGAAAGCAGCATGGAAAGCAAGGCGATAAAGAGACTGGCGAGCGCGCAAAGGATCATGGGACGCAGCCCCAGTTTCACGAGCTTGCCGAAATGGGTGTCAAGGCCCAGCGCCGACAGCGCCGCCGTCAGAAGGATCGGCGTCGCGGTGATCGCCATATGCCGGACCGCCTCGGGCACAAGGCCCAGAGTGTTGACGCCGGACAGGACCAGAAAGGCGATGACGAACCAGGGGATCAGCGCGGGACGCGGCCCCGGCATCGCGGCGCTGTCCCGGTCGCTGCTGCGGCGGGCGCGCGCGGCCAGACCGAAGACAAGCACCGCAAGCAGCGTCACCCGCGTCAGCTTGACGATCATGGCGATATGGCCGGCCTCTTCGCCATGCTGAAAGCCCGCGCCGACGACCTGCGCCACCTCATGCACCGAAAGGCCGATCCAAGTGCCATAGGTCGCAGGCTCCATCCCGATCCAGCTGCCGATCAGCGGATAGAGGAACATGGCAAGCGTCCCGAACAGGGTGATCGCGGCCACGGCATAGGTCACATCCTCGTCCTTGGCCTGAATCACGCTGTTCACGCCGGCAATCGCCGCGGCACCGCAGACCGAGGTTCCGGCCGCGACCAGCGTCGTCAGCTGCGGCTCGACCCGCAGCGCCCGGCCCAGAGCCAGCGTCACGAAGAACGTCGCGGCAAGCGCGATGGCGGCGCTGGCAAAGCTCCAGAAGCCAAGGTCCACGATCTGATCCAGCGTGATCTGCAGCCCCAGAAGGGACACCGCGATGCGCAAAAGCCGCTTGCCCGCGATATTCAGGCCCGGCCGCGTCTGCGGCGGCAGCGGGACAAGGTTGCATAGCACGACGCCGAAAAAGATCCCGATGATCATCGGACTTAACGCGGCAAGGGGGCCAAAGCCGCGCAGGCCGTACGCCGCCGCCGTGATGGTTGCCACCAGCCAGAGGCCGGGCAGATATTTGCCCAGAAACCCCCGCAGTTTCCGCAACGCCGCCGGATCGGGATTCTGCGACGGCAGGATCAACGGGGTTTCATTTGACTGCGGCATGGCCCGTCCGTTCTTCTGTGAATGCTGGTTCTGATGGGGATGGCTGACCGCAGACAGTGCGCCCCCGGGGCACATGGCCCCGGGGACTGTCCCTGGTCTGATCCACCGGCCCCAGGGAGGGGGGGCCGGTGCGTCCGGTCAGGAATTGGTCGTCTCGGACCCGGCATGGAAGTTGAAGACCGCCCCTTCGCGGATGCCCGAGGGCCAGCGGGTCGTCATCGTCTTCAGTCGCGTGTTGAAGCGCACGCCTTCCATCCCGTGGATATGGTGATCGCCGAACAGCGACCGCTTCCAGCCGCCGAAGGAATGATAGGCGACCGGCACCGGGATCGGCACGTTCACCCCCACCATGCCGATGCGGACGCGGCTGAAGAAGTCGCGCGCGGTATCGCCATCGCGGGTAAAGATCGCGGTGCCGTTGCCGTATTCGTGCTCGTTGATCATGCGCACGGCGTCCTCATAGGCCTCGGCCCGCACGACCGAGACGACCGGCCCGAAGATCTCGTTGCGATAGATCGACATGTCGGTGGTGACGCTGTCGAAAAGGCAGCCGCCAAGGAAATAGCCGTCCTCATAGCCCTGAAGCCGCAGGTCGCGGCCGTCGACGACAAGGCGGGCGCCTGCGGCCTCGCCCTCGGCGATATAGCCCTTGATGCGCTCAAGCGCCTCGCGGCTGATGACCGGCCCCATATCCGAGGCGCTGTCGGTATAGGGCGCCACGTTCAGCGACCGGATCCGGGGTTCCAGCTTTTCGATCAGCCGGTCGGCCGTGCCTTCGCCCACCGGCACCGCGACCGAAATCGCCATGCAGCGTTCCCCGGCCGAGCCATAGCCCGCGCCCATCAGCGCATCGACCGCCTGATCCATGTCGGCATCGGGCATGATGACCATGTGGTTCTTGGCACCGCAAAGCGCCTGCACCCGTTTGCCGGCCGCCGTGCCGCGCGAATAGATGTACTGGCCGATGGTGGTCGAGCCGACAAAGCTGACCGCGTCGATGCCGGGATGGTCCAGCAGCGCGTCGACCGCCTCCTTATCGCCGTTCACCACGCTGAAGACGCCGGGGGGAAGGCCCGCCTCGTGCAGCAGTTCGGCGATCCGCATGACGACCGAAGGATCGCGCTCGGAGGGTTTCAGGATGAAGGCGTTGCCGCAGGCGATGGACACCGGATACATCCACAGCGGCACCATGGCCGGAAAGTTGAAGGGCGTGATCCCGGCGACGACACCCAGCGGCTGGCGGATGGCAAAGCTGTCGACGCCCGTGGCGACCTGTTCGGAATATTCGCCCTTGAGCAGTTGCGGAATGCCGCAGACGAATTCGACCACCTCGATGCCGCGCGCGATCTCGCCCTTGGCGTCCGACAGAGTCTTGCCGTGCTCGGCCGAAAGCAGGGGGGCCAGCTCGTCGATATGGCGGTTCAAAAGGTCGCGAAAGCGGAACATAACCTGCGCGCGCTTGGCGGGCGGGGTCGCGCCCCAGGCGGGCTGGGCGGCCTGGGCGCGGGCAACGACGGCATCGACCTCGGCCTTCGAGGCCAGCGCGACCTCGCCGGTTTTCGCCCCGGTGGCGGGGTTGAAGATCGAGGCGCGGCGGCCGGACTGACCGGCAACCTTGCGACCGTCGATGAAGTGACCGATCTCTGACATGGGGCTGTCTCCTTGCATGCATGCCTGTCAGCCCCAACCGGGGCGGGATGCGGTGCAGATTGCGTCCGCGACCGGGCCCCGGCATAGGGACAGTCCGCCGCAACCCGCTGGCACAGTGGTGGGTCCCCGGGCCATCCCCTTGACCGGGGATGCGTTCTGGGCACCATGGCATGGGTCGACGGCGGCCCGAGAAATAGCGAGCGGGTGACCGGATGACGATGAACATGCGCCTGCCGCCTCTGGACCCTTCAAGCAACGTGCCCTTGCAGGACCAGCTGTGCGAAAGGATCTCGCTGGCCATTGCGGCGGGGCGGATCGGCACCGGCACGCGGCTGCCATCCTGTCGGGCGCTGGCGGCACAGATGGGCGTCGCAAGAAACACCGCGATCGCCGCCTATCAGCGGCTGATTTCCGACGGGCTGGTGGTGGCGACGCCGCGCTCGGGCTATTTCGTCGATCCCTCGGCCGATCCCTCGGCCTGGCAGGAACGCGGCGGCGCGCAGGGCGCGTCCGGCGTGCCGGGGATCCTGCGGCGGCATCCGCCGCGCTTTCATCCGGCCAGCCACCGCGTCATCTCGCGGCCTTGGGACTGGTCCTCGAGCCCCTATCCCTTTGTCTGCAACCAGCTGGATCCCGGCGAATTCCCGATGTCCGACTGGCGGCGCTGTTCGGCCTGGGCGCTGAGCCGGATGCTGGCGGCCACCACGACCAGCGACCATCTTTATGCCGATTGCTCGGAACTGGTCGAACAGCTGGTGACGCGGCTTTTGCCCCGGCGCGGCATCTTCGCCAATCCCGACGAGGTGCTGATCGTCGCGGGCGCCCAGCAGGCGATCTATCTGATCGCCGAGCTTCTGGGCGGCCCGGATCGCCGCGTCGCGGTCGAAGAGCCGGGCTATCCCGATGGCCGCAACATCCTGCAACTGCATTTCGGCGATGTCGTGCCCGTCGGCACGGATGCGCAGGGGCTGCGGGTGGCCGACCTGCCCGAGGATGCGACGGCGGTCATGGTCACCCCGAATCAGCAGTTCCCGCTGGGCGTGGTGCTGTCGCCGGAACGGCGGCAGGCGCTGCTTGACTGGTCGGACCGGACCGGCGGCGTCATCATCGAGGATGACTATGGCGCCGAGATCGAACCGGCGGGCACCGAAAGCACCGCGCTTTACAGCCAGAACAAGCGCGCCTTCATGCTGTATGTGGGATCGCTTTCCAAAAGCATCTCGCCGGGGTTGCGGCTGGGCTATCTGGTCGGGGCCGAGGATTTCATCCGCGAGGCCCGCGCGCTGCGCGGCATGATGATTCGCCATTGCCCGCCAGTCCTGCAAATGACGGCGGCACAGTTCATCCGTCTGGGCCATTACGATGCGCGGCTGACGCGGCTGAAATCGCTTTATCGGCGCCGGCTCGAGATACTGGACGCGGCCCTTGCCCGCCACATGCCCTATGCCCGGATCCAGCCCGACACCGTCGGTAGCATGCGGCTGGTGTCCCTGCCCGTGGCCTCGGCGGCCGAGGTCGAGACGCGGGCGGCGCGCGAAGGTGTGCTGCTGGATTCCACCGGCCCCTGCTATGGCCAGAGAGGCGCGCGCCCGGCGCTGATCCGCATCGGCATTACCGCCATCGGCGAGGCCCGGATCGAGCCGGGGATCAAGGCGCTGGCTGCCGTGGTCGACCGCTACAGATGCGAGCCCGACCCCCTGTCCCCCCCGTCCTGAGCCAGCCTGTCCTGCGGCCGGACTCTCTGTGCCAGCGAGTTTGACCGATCTGTGACTGTCCCTGTTGCTGCCCTTGGGTCAGCGTTGGAACAAATCAACAGGGAAAGCCCATGAATCAGAACCCAGCGTTCCTGGATTTCCGGAACGTCCAGAAAAGCTATGACCAACGGACACTCGTGGTCAAAAATTTCAATCTTTCGGTCCGGCAGGGGGAGTTCGTGACCCTTCTCGGGCCGTCAGGCTCGGGCAAATCCACGGTGCTGATGATGCTGGCCGGATTTGAAAGCGTCACGGCGGGCGACATCATGCTGGCGGGCAAGTCCATCGCGCATGTCGCCCCCTATAAGCGCGACATCGGGATGGTGTTTCAAAGCTATGCGCTGTTTCCGCATATGACGCTTGAAGAAAACCTCGCCTATCCGCTGCGTCTGCGCAAAGAACCCGCCGACAAGATCCGCGTTGCCGTCCAGCGCCATCTTGAGATGGTCGAGCTGGGCGCCTTTGGCAAGCGCACGCCAGCGCAGCTGTCGGGAGGACAGCGGCAACGGGTGGCGCTGGCGCGGGCGCTGATCTTTTCGCCGCGGCTCGTGCTGATGGACGAACCTCTGGGCGCGCTCGACAAGAAGCTGCGCGAACAGATGCAGCTGGAGATCACGCGCCTGCACAAGCAGCTGGGCTTTACGGTGATCTATGTCACCCATGACCAGACCGAGGCGCTGACCATGTCGGACCGCATCGCCGTCTTCAACAACGGCATCGTCCAGCAATGCGACGTGCCCGAGGCGCTTTATGAACGTCCCGGCAACGGTTTTGTCGCGGATTTCATCGGCGAGAACAACTTCCTGCCGGGCAAGGTCGAGGGGGTCGACGGCGACACGGTGCGCGTGCGCATTTCGTCCGGCGATGTCGTCACCACCCGCCGCGCCGATGCGACGGAAACGGGCGCGACCTGCAATGTCTCGGTCCGGCCCGAAAAGCTATTCATCCTGCCGAACGAGCATCCGTTCGATACGCAGCTGACGGCGACATTCACCACCCAACTCTATGTGGGCGATTTCATCCGCTATTTCTTCGTGCTGCCCGACGGCACCGAAATCGTGGTGAAGACACTGAACGATGTCTCGGCACCAAAACTGACCGAGGGACAGAGCGTGCGGCTTGCCGCGCTCAGCAAGGATTGCGCGGCCTTCCTGCCGCACAAGTCGGCCCACTAAGGGTCTGCCCGCAAGGGCCTAAAACCAACTGGGGGGAGAATACGACCAATGAAACATGTCAAACGGCTGGTGGCGTCCGCATCATTGCTGTGTCTGTGCACACCCGTGCTGGCGCAGGATCTGACCGTGGTGTCCTTTGGCGGCGCCTATGGCGAGGCGCAGCGCAAGCACATGATCGAGCCTTTCGAGGCCGAAACCGGCAAAATGCTGATCTTTGAGGATTATTCCGGCGGCGTGGCCGAGATGAAGGCGCAGGTCGAGGCGGGAACCCCGCTTTGGGATGTCGTCGATGTCGAGATGATCGACCTTGAACGCGCCTGTTCCGAGGGGCTTTTGGAGGTGATCGACAAGAGCCAGCTTCCCGCCGGCGAGGACGGCACCGCTGCGCAAGATGATTTCTACCCGGATGCCATCGCCAATGAATGCGGCGTGGGCGTGATCCTGTGGTCGATCATCTATGCCTTTAACCCGGCCAAATTCGGCGGCCAGGAACCGCAAAGCGTGGCCGATGTCTTTGACACGGCAAAATTCCCCGGCCCGCGCGCCCTGCGCAAACGCCCGCAGGTCAACCTGGAATGGGCCCTGATCGCCGATGGCGTGGCCCCGGCCGATGTCTACAAGGTGCTGGCCACCCCCGAGGGCCAGGACCGCGCCTTTGCCAAGCTGGACACGATCCGCGACAGCATCGTCTGGTTCGACAGCTGGTCGCAGGCGCCGCAGCTTCTGAACGATGGCGGCGCGGTGATCGTGCAATCCGCCAACGGCCGGATCTATGATGCGATCGTGAAGGACAAGGCCCCGTTCAAGATCAGCTGGGCCGCGAACGTCTATGACCTTGATGTCTGGGCGATCCTGCGCGGGTCGAAAAACGTCGATACGGCAATGGACTTCATCAAATTCGCCACCAGCACCACCCCCCTGGTCGGCGTTCAGGACGTGGCTTACGGGCCGACGCGCAAATCCTCTGCGGCCCGCGTCTCGCCCGAAGTGTTGCCGAATTTGCCCTCGAGCCATCTGAAAGAAGGTCTCAAGGCCGATTCCGCCTTCTGGGCCAATTACGGCGAAGCCTTGGGTGAGCGTTTTAACGAGTGGTTGTTGAAGTAAAGGCTCACCCCGGGGGGCGGGAAAACCGCCCCCCTCCCTTGCCGACCGCAACGAAAGGATGACCCATGTCCGTCGCCCTTCCTGCCGATGATCCGACCGCAGACCAGTTGAGCCAGGAAGAACGGGCCGCTGCGCGCCGCGAGGTTCGCGGATTGCGCCGCCGTGCCCTGTTTCTGGTGCTGCCGCTTTTGATCTTTCTGATCGTCACCTTTGTCTATCCGATCGGGGCGATGCTTTCCCGCTCGGTCTATAATCCGGTTGTCTCGGAACTGATCCCAGACAGCGCCAAGGCGCTTTCGGCCTGGGACGGCACCGGCATGCCCGACACGGCGGCCATCACCGCCTTTGCGCTGGACCTGCGGCGCCTGCAAGAGGAACGGAACGCCGGGCGGCTGGCGCAGGAATTAAACCGCATCACGCCCGGCCTTTCCGGCACCGTGCAAAGCACCGCCCGCAAACTGCGCACCATCGCCCCCGAAGAGCTGGCCGCAGACGCCCCCGCCACACTGACCGGAATCGACCCGGCCTGGTCGCAGCGGCCCGTCTGGGCCACGCTGAAAGAGGCCACCCGCGTCTTTACCGACCGCAATTTCCTGACCGCCCTCGATCTTGAGCGGGCCGAGGATGGCAGCATCAGCGGCCGGACCTCTGCCCGGATCTATCTGAAGCTCTATGCCAAGACGATGAAGATCGGCTTTTTCATCACCCTGCTCACGCTGGTTCTGGGCTATCCGCTGGCCTATTTCCTGACGCATCAGCCGCGGCAGCGGGCCAATATGCTGATGATCTTTGTCCTCCTGCCGTTCTGGACCTCGCTTCTGGTGCGCACGACGGCCTGGATCGCGCTTTTACAGACCAACGGGGTGATCAACTCGCTGCTGATGGGTCTTGGCCTGACCTCGTCGCCCATCGAGGTGCTCTATACCGAAACCGCGACGATCATCGCGATGACGCATATCCTTTTGCCCTTCATGGTGTTGCCGCTTTACTCGGTGATGATCAGCCTTGACGGCAGCTATGTGCGGGCGGCGATGTCGATGGGCGCAACCCCGTTCCGCGCCTTTCTGACCGTCTATCTGCCGAACACCGTGACGGGGATTTCGGCGGGGGCGATGCTCGTCTTCATCATCTCGGTCGGTTACTACATCACGCCCGCGCTGGTGGGCGGGACCGATGGTCAGATGATCTCGAACCTGATTGCCTTTCACATGCAGCAATCGAACAACTGGGGCCTTGCGGCGGCGCTTGGATCGCTTCTGCTGGCGCTGATCCTGGTGCTTTACTGGATCTTTGACCGGCTGTTCGGCATGGACAACATCAAGCTGGGATAAGCGATGAAACCTCACTGGCCCGCCTATTACACCCTCGCGCAGAAAGCCGGCTCTCTGGGGGTCACTTTCTACGCCTGCCTGGTGCTGTTCTTTCTGATCATGCCGATCCTTGTGATCGTGCCGCTGTCGTTCAACGCCCAGCCGTTCTTTTCGTTCACGCAGGGGATGCTGCGGCTGGACCCGGACGCCTATTCGCTGAAATGGTATCGCGAGATCATCGACAATCCGAACTGGATGCTGGCGGTCCGCAACAGCTTTTTCATCGGCATCGTCGCCACATTGCTGTCGGTGGCGCTCGGGACGCTCGCGGCCGTCGGGATGACCTGCCCCTATATGCCCGCGCGGCGGCTGATCATGGCGATCATGCTGTCGCCGATGATCGTGCCGGTCATCATCATCGCGGCGGGCATGTTCTTTGCCTTTTCGCGCTTTGATCTGGTCGGCACCTTCACCGGCCTGATCATCGCGCATACGGTGCTGGGCATTCCCTTCGTGCTGATCTCGGTCTCGGCCACGCTGTCGGGGTTCGACACCTCGCTTTACCGCGCGGCGCTCAATCTCGGGGCCTCGCCCATGCGGGCGTTCCGGGACGTGACGATGCCGCTGATCCGGCCGGGGGTGATTTCGGGCGGGCTTTTCGCCTTTGTCACCTCATTCGACGAGGTGGTGATGGTGATCTTTCTGGCCGGCCCCGGTCAGCGCACCATCCCCCGGCAGATGTTCGCGGGCCTGCGCGAACAGATCAACCCGACGATCCTTGCCATCGCGACGGCGCTGATCGTGGTGTCGATCCTGTTCCTTGTGTCAATCGAGCTTTTGCGGCGCCGGACGGAACGGCTGCGCAGCGGCGGCTAAGGCCGGCGGGCGGGTCAAAGCATGCCGGTTGGGGCTATGATGCGGCCCTGGCCGGCGGCGCGCCTGTGCTGTCGGTGACGTTCAGGATCTGGACGTCGCCGGTTTCGGGCAAGTGACGCCCGATCCGGGGCCGCCCCAACATCAGGCAACAGGCTGGCGCCACCAGTTCGCGTTCGCCAAGCCGGCCGAGCATGAGAATGTGACGCCTATGGGCTTTACGATCACCCCCCGCCCCCGGTCACCCGACCCGCCGTTCAGAGCGCGACAAGCCGCATGATCGTGTCGATATTGAAACGCAGCCGCTCGTCCAGCGCGTCCTTGGCCATCAGATCGCGCTCGAACACGATCGAGCCGGTAAAGCGGTTCGTCAGGTAATAATAGCCGACCGCCGCGATGGTGATGTTCAGCTGTACCGGATCGACGCCTTCGCGGAACACCCCCTGCGCCACGCCGCGATCCAGGATTTCCTTGACCATGGTGACGAAGCGGCGGCTATAAACCTTGACCACTTCCGACTTTTTCAGATGCTTGGCCCGGTGCAGGTTCTCGCTGTTCACCAGCGTGATGAATTCCGGGTTCTTCAGGTAATAGTCCCAGGTGAAGCGGACCAACCGTTCCAGCGCGGCGGTCGGGTCCAGATGATCAAGGTTCAGCTTTCGCTCGGCGGTTCGGATGTCGACATAGGCGTTTTCCAGAACCGTCTGAAACAGCAGCTCTTTCGATTCGAAATAGTGATAGATCATGCGCTTGTTCGCATGGGCCTTGTCGGCGATCACTTCGACCCTTGCCCCGCCAAAGCCCTTTTTCGCGAATTCGCGCTTGGCGGCCGCAAGAATGCGGGCCTTGGTCGCCTCGGCATCGCGGGTGCGGGGCTTGGGCGCGGCCGGGCTTTGTTCGGTCGAGGCGTCCTGGTCATTCTTCATGGGTTTTCGGTGTCCGCTCCGACGGTCTGCGCTGGGTTCTGCTTACACGCGCGGGGCCGGCATCGTCAAAGCGGAATGTCGTCCCGGCCCGCCTGGCGCGCGGCACAAACCGCTTGACTCGTAAAATTTCAAAAAGTAACCAGTTAGTGCATTAACCGGCCGTGATATTGGCCTCATACGCCCGCCGCAAGGCCGCCGGCTTAGCCACGAAACAGTGGTGCAGATGTGAAAAACTGGGAGGAATATCATGTCCACATTCATCAAGGACTTCATCGAACGAGAGACGATCAACCGTCGGAATTTCCTGCTCGCTTCGGCGGCGGGCATCGCCACGACGGCGATTCCGGGCGTCTTTGGTGACGGGATGGCCCGCGCCGCGCTGACCGATCCGGTCTGCGCCTGGAGCTATCGCGACCGCGCCAACCCCTATTGGCTGTCCATCGTTTCGGGCGGCGAGGCCTTTGTGGAATCGATCGGCCGCAAGAAAGAGGATCTGGTCAACCTGATCAACGAAGGCTCGTCGGAAAAATGTCTCGCGGACATCAAGGCGCTGCTGGCCCAGCACAATGGCAATTGCGCCATCGCCTGCGACGCCAATGACAGCCCGAATGCCCGCCCGGTGGCCGAGGCCGTGCAGGCGGCCGGTGGCTATGTCTCGACCATCTGGAACAAGACCGACGACGTTCATCCCTGGGATTTCGGCGACAACTGGGTCAGCCACATGACCTGGTCGGACGAAAAGCCCGCCGAAGAGACCGCGCGCATCCTGTTCAAGGCGATGGGCGGCAAGGGCGGCGTGGTCCATCTGGGCGGCATCGCCGCCAACAACCCGGCCGTCGAGCGCCTGAACGGGCTGAAAAACGCGCTGAAGGATTTCCCGGACATCAAGCTGCTGGACGCCCAGCCTGCCGATTGGGACACGCAAAAGGCCAATGAGCTGATGGCGCAGTTCCTGACCCGTTACGGCGACGAGATCACCGGCGTCCATTGCGCCAACGACACCATCGCCTATGGCGTGCTGGAGGCCCTGAAGGCCGAAGGGATCGAAGGCATGCCGGTCGTCAGCTATGACGGCAACCTCGACGCGGTGAAGCTGGTGATGGAGGGCAAGATCCTTGCCACCGTCTTCACCAACCCGCATTGGGGCGGCGGCATCAGCTCGGCGCTTTCCTATTACGCCGCGATCGGCAAATTCAAACCCTCGGAAGAGCCGCACGAGCATCGCGAATTCTATGGGCCGTCCATCGTGATCACCCAGGAAGACGCCGAGAAGTTCAAGGCCGAGTACCTGGACAGCACGCCGAAATACGACTGGACCGACTTCTGGGGTCCGTCGAATGGCGGCATCGTTTACAAGTGATGCCTTGATCACGGGCCGGCCTTCGGGTCGGCCCGATTTTCGGAACTGACGGTTGCGGCCCGCCGGCGCATGGCGGGCGGCGACGGTTCCTTGCGGCCTTGGGGGCGGATGTGTCACGGGAAAAGCTGATCAAATGGGCGCCGGTTCTGGTGCTGGTGGCGCTGGTCGTCGTCTTTACGGCGATCAATCCGGGGTTCCTGACCCTGCGCAATCTGGCCCGCATCGCCATCGCCTCGACGCCGCCGCTGATGGTGGCCATCGGGGTGACCTTCATCATCGTGATGGGTTCGATCGACCTGTCGATGGAGGGCACGATCTCGGTCTGCGCGGTGATCTTTGGCTTTGCCTTCATGGCCTGGGGCGGCACGTTGCTTTCGATGGCATGGCTGGCCATTCCGATGACCCTGATCCTTGGGGCGCTGATCGGGACGGTGACCGGCCTTGTGCATGTCGTGTTGAAGATCCCGTCCTTCATGGCCTCGCTGGCGATGGGCTTTGTCGGCACCGGGCTTGCGGTGCTGCTGACCAATGGCGAAAAGATTTTTGTCGATGATGACGCCTTCCGTTCGCTGCTGACCGAGCGCTGGCTCGGCTTTCCAATCATGTGCTATCTGGCCGTGGTCTTTCTGCTGATCGCCTGGTTCATCCAGCAAAACACCACCCTTGGCCGCAATTTCTATGCCGTGGGCGGCGGCGAGGAACTGGCCCATGCCAGCGGCCTGAACGTCAAGCGGGTGCGGATCATGGGCTTTGCGCTGGCGGGCGTGTTCTATGCGCTTGGCGCGCTGTTCGCGGTGGCCCGCATCGGCATCGCGGAATCCATCACCGGCAGCAATTTCATGTTCGTCTCGGTCACCTCGGTGGTGGTCGGCGGTGTGGCGCTGTGGGGCGGGATCGGCGGGGTCTGGAACGCGCTGGTCGGCGTGCTGATCGTCAATGTCATCAACAACGGCATGGTGGTGATCGGCCTGCCCGATTACCTGCAGGACGGGATGCTGGGCCTTCTGGTCATTCTGGCGGTGGTGCTTTCGACCGACCGCCGTTCCATCCGCTTCGTGAAATAAGGGGGCGGCCATGTATGAACTAAAGGCGGTCGACAAGAAATTCCCCGGCGTCCACGCGCTGAAAGCCGTCGATTTCCATGTGAAGCGCGGCGAGATCGTCGGCCTTGTCGGTGAAAACGGCGCCGGCAAATCCACGCTGATGAAGGTCATCTATGGCGCCTATCAGCCCGATGGCGGCACCATCTCCATCGACGGCAAACCCGTGCGTTTCCAGAACCCGCGTCAGGCGATGGAAAAGGGCATCGGGATGGTGTTTCAGGAACAGTCCCTGATTTCCAACCTGACCGTGATGGAAAACATCTATCTTGGTTATGAGGCGCAATTCGTGCGCATGGGCGTCATCAACTGGAAGGCCATGGCCGAGGCCGCGAAAAAGCAGCTGGCCAAGGTTCAGCTGGACATCGACCCGGACACCGTCACCTCGGACCTGTCCTTCGCGCAGCGGCAATTGGTCGAACTTGCCAAGGTGCTGACGCTTGAGGAACGCGTAGAGGGCCATCTGGTCATCCTTCTGGACGAACCGACCAGCATCCTGTCCGAGGACGAGGTAAAGCTTTTGTTCCGCATCGTGCGCGAGTTGACCGCGCGCGCGAGCTTTATCTTTGTCAGCCACCGCATGGATGAGGTGATGGAGCTGTCCAACCGTATCTATGTGATGAAGGATGGCCAGGTCGTCGATGTGGTCGATCACGGTACCGCCAGCGTCGAAGAGATCCAGCAGAAGATGGTCGGCCGCAATGTCGACCGGGAATATTACCGCGAACAGCGACAGACCCCCTATGACGCGGGCAAGGTTCTTTTGGACATGCAGGGGGTCGCCCTGCCCGGCCGGATCAAGGATATCGACCTGACCCTGCATGCGGGCGAGGTGCTTTGCCTTGTCGGGACCGAAGGCTCGGGGCGCGAGGCGATCCTGCGCACCATCTATGGCATGCTGACGCCGGTCAAAGGCGCGGTGGACATCAAGGGGCAAAAGGTCACGGTCCACACCCCGCAAGCCGCCGTGGCGGCGGGCGTCGGCTATGTCCCGCGCGAACGCAAGATCGAAGGCATCATCTCGGGCATGAACGTCTATGAGAACATGACGCTCAGCCAGCTGGGCCGGCATGCCTCGGCCGGAATCCTGCGCGTCGGCGAGGAACGGTCGCTGGCGCGCGAATGGATCGGCAAGCTGAAGATCAAGGCCTATTCCGAATATGCCGATTGCGGCAACCTGTCGGGCGGGAACCAGCAAAAGGTGGTTCTGTCCAAATGGCGCTCGGGCGGGTCGGACATCATGCTGTTGGATCACCCGACGCGCGGCCTCGATATCGGGGCCAAGGAAGACGTCTATGAAATGATCCGCGACATGAGCGCGGACGGCGTCGGCATCGTGTTGGTGGCCGATACGCTGGAAGAGGCGATCGGGCTTTCCCACACCATCATCGTCGTCAAGGACGGCGAAATCCAGAAGCGGTTCGACTGCGTGCCGGGCGCCAAGCCCAGCCTCTATGACCTGCTGCGTTACATGATCTGAGGAGGCGGGGATGAACCTGCAACGCCTGAAACCGCATCTGCCCTGGATCACGCTTCTGGTGCTGGTCGCCGGGGTCGGCCTTTACGACCCGGGCTTTCTGAAACCGCAAAGCCTGCTTTTGCTGATCGGCGACATTGTGCCCCTGTTCATCATGGCGCTTGGGCTGACCTTTGCGATCTATATCGGCGGGATCGACCTGTCGGCGCAGTCGATGGCGAACCTGATCACCGTGGTCGCGACCGTCTATCTGGCCTCGCTTGGCTTTGGTGTGCTGTTTCTGTGCATTCTGGTCGGCCTGCTGCTGGGCGCCTTGTCGGGCTATGTGACGACAAGGCTTTTCGTGCCCTCGTTCATCTCGACGCTGGCGGTGGGGGGGATCTGTATCTCGGCCTCGCAATGGCTGTCGGGCAATCGCGGCCTGAACATGGATGCGGAACAGCGCAACCGCCTGTTTGGCTGGATGATCGGCAAGGTCGGAATCGTCCCGAACGAGCTGATCATCGCCGTCGCCTTGTTGCTGATCTGCCTGTTCATCGAACGGCGCACGACCCTTGGCCGGGTGCTCAAGGCCGTGGGCGCGGGCGAGATGGCAGCCGCCGCCTCGGGCGTGAACGTGGCGCGTTACAAGATCCTGGCTTTTGCCATTTCCGGCGCGCTGGCGGCGATGGCGGGGTTTCTGTTCTCGATCAAGCTATCGGGCGGCGCCCCGGCGATTGCGAACGGTTTCCTTCTGCCGGCAATCGTCGCGGTGCTGGTGGGGGGAACGCCCCTGACCGGGGGGGTTGGCGGCGTGCTGAACACCGCCATCGGCACGATGATCGTCGCGGTGATCCGGGCATCCATGCTGTATCTGGGCGTCGAGGCGACGCAGCAGCAGATGGTCTTTGGGCTGGTGCTGATCGCCGCCATCGCGCTGACCATCGACCGATCCAAGCTGCGCACGGTCAAGTAGGGGCGTCACGCCCCGCCCACCATGCCGGCTCGGGCAGGTGCAGACGATTGACAGAAAAGTAACCGCATGGTTACTAAATATGCGAATTTCGACCAATGATCTTGAGGAAGCAGGATATGGACAAGCGGGTGACGATCAGCGGCCTTCCCGAGACGCCGCGCGAATTCGGGTTCTGGATGGATGGCGGCTGGCAGGGTGCGCGCACGCTTTACGAACGCATCTCGCCCGCCCATGGCGTGCCGGTGACGCGCATCCCGGTCTGTACCGTCGACGACCTGAACGCCGCCGTGGCCGCCGCCCGCCGCGCCTTCGAGGATCGCAGCTGGGCCGGCCTCTCGGGCGCCGACCGCGCGGGGGTGCTGTTGCGCGCGGCCGATATCCTGCGCCAGCGCCGCGACGAAATCGCCTATTGGGAAGTGCTGGAAAACGGCAAGCCCATCGCGCAGGCGCGCGGCGAGATCGACCATTGCATCGCCTGTTTCGAGGTCGGCGCCGGGGCCGCACGGATGCTGCATGGCGACAGCTTCAACAGCCTTGGCGACGGGTTGTTCGGCATGGTCCTGCGCGAGCCGGTCGGCGTGGTCGGCCTGATCACGCCGTGGAATTTCCCCTTCCTGATCCTGTGCGAGCGGGTGCCCTTCATCCTCGCCTCGGGCTGCACCATGGTGGTCAAGCCCTCGGAGGTGACCAGCGCCACCACCCTGATCCTGGGCGAGATCCTGGCCGAGGCAGGGCTACCCAAGGGCGTCTATAACGTCGTCACCGGATCGGGCCGCACCATCGGTCAGGCCATGGCCGAGCACCCGGATGTGGATATGCTGTCCTTTACCGGCTCGACCGGCGTCGGCCGCTCGGTCGTTCATGCCGCCGCCGACAGCAATTTCAAGAAACTGGGGTTGGAACTGGGCGGCAAGAACCCCATCGTGGTCTTTGCCGATGCCGATCTGGAAGACGCGGCCGATGGCGCGGCCTTCGGGATCAGCTTCAACACCGGGCAGTGCTGCGTCTCGTCCAGCCGGTTGATCGTGGATCGCCGCGTGGCCGATGAATTCGAGGCGCTGGTGGTCGCGAAGATGCAAAAGATCGTCGTCGGCGACCCGCTGGACGAGGCGACGCAGATCGGCGCGATCACCACCGATGCGCAAAACGCGACCATCCTGTCCTATATCGAAAAGGGCAAGGCCGAGGGCGCCAAGATCCTGACCGGCGGCGCGGCGGCCGATCTGGGACGCGGCAGCTATATCACGCCGACGCTCTTCACCGGCGTGACCCGCGACATGTCCATCGCCCGGGACGAGATCTTCGGGCCGGTCCTGTCCTCGTTCCGCTTTGACACCACCGACGAGGCGATTGCGCTGGCCAATGACACCGTTTACGGCCTTGCCGCCAGCGTCTGGTCAAAGAACATCGACACCGCGCTGACCGTCTCGCGCCGGGTCCGGGCGGGGCGGTTCTGGGTCAATTGCATCATGGCCGGCGGCCCCGAAATGCCGCTTGGCGGCTTCAAGCAATCGGGCTGGGGCCGCGAGGCCGGCACCTATGGGGTCGAGGAATACACGCAGGTGAAATCCGTGCATGTCGAGATCGGCAAGCGCAACCACTGGATCAAATAAGATGGCACAGGGCTTTGATTATGTGATCGTGGGCGGCGGCTCGGCCGGCTGCACCCTTGCGGCGCGCCTGTCCGAGGACCCCGCCGCCCGCGTCTGTCTGATCGAGGCTGGCGGCAGGGACAGCAATCCGTTGATCCACATGCCGGTGGGCTTCGCCAAGATGACCACCGGCCCCCTGACCTGGGGGCTGGTGACGGCGCCACAGAAACATGCCAACAATCGCGAAATCCCCTATGCGCAGGCGCGCGTGCTGGGCGGCGGCTCGTCGATCAACGCCGAGATCTTTACCCGTGGCGTGCCCGCCGATTACGACCGTTGGGCCGGGGGCGAGGGTGCCGAGGGCTGGGGTTTCAAGGATATCCAGAAGTATTTCCTGCGCTCGGAAGGCAATAGCGTCCTGTCGGGCGAATGGCACGGGACCGATGGCCCGCTTGGCGTCTCGAACGCGGCCTATCCGAACCCGCTCAGCCGCGCCTTCGTGCAAAGCTGTCAGGAAATCGGCATGCCCTATAGCGCCGATTTCAACGGCGCCGTGCAGGATGGCGCGGGGCTGTTTCAGACCACGATCCGGGGCAACCGGCGCTGTTCGGCGGCCGTGGCCTATCTGCGCCCGGCATTGAACCGCACCAACCTGACCGTGATCACCGGGGCGCAGGTCCTGCGCGTGGTGTTCGAGGGGCGGCGCGCCGTGGGCGTCGAATATGCGCTTGGCAATAGCGTGACCATCGCCCGCGCCGAAGCCGAGGTCATCGTCACCTCGGGCGCCATCGGCAGCCCCAAGCTGCTGATGCTGTCGGGCGTCGGCCCCGCCGCGCATCTGCAAAGCCACGGCATCACCGTGGTCGAGGACCTGCCGGGCGTCGGCCAGAACCTTCAGGACCATTTCGGCATCGACATCGTGGCCGAGCTAAAGGGCCACGACTCGCTCGACAAATACAACAAGCCGCTTTGGGCGGCCTGGGCGGGACTGCAATATTTCCTGTTCAACACCGGCCCGGTGACCTCGAACGTGGTCGAGGGCGGTGCCTTCTGGTATGCGGACGGCGCCGGCTCTCAGCCGCAGCCAGACCTGCAATTCCATTTCCTCTGTGGCGCCGGGGCCGAGGCCGGGGTTCCAAGCGTGCCGAAAGGCGCGTCGGGGATCACGCTAAACAGCTATACTTTGCGGCCCAAGGCGCGCGGTTCGGTCACGCTGCGTTCGGCCGATCCCCGGGCGACGCCGGTGGTCGATCCGAATTTCCTCGGCCATCCCGACGACCTGCGCATCTCGGTCGAGGGGGTCAAGATCAGCCGCGACATCTTCAGCGCACCGTCCCTACAGAAATACGTCAAGGACATCCGCTTCCCCGACCAAAACGTGCGGACCCAGGCCGAATATGAGGCCTATGCCCGCCAATACGGCCGCACCTCTTATCACCCGACCTGCACCTGCAAGATGGGCAGCGACGCGATGGCCGTGGTCGATCCGCAATTGCGGGTCCGCGGGCTGGACGGGATCCGCATCTGCGACAGTTCGGTCATGCCCTCGCTGATCGGGTCGAACACCAATGCGCCGACGATCATGATCGCCGAGCGCGCCTCGGACATGATCCGCGGCAACCGCTGATCGGCGGATCGGGGCGGTCCCGACCGGGCCGCCCCTGTCGCGTCAGTCGAAATCCGGGGCGTAGGGGATCAGGTTCTTGCCGATGATGCGATAGCCGGTCGCGGTCAGCGCATCGATCCGCGCCATGTCGGTCGCGGACAGGATGAAATCCATCACGTCGTAATTGGCGCGGATATTTTCGGGCTTGGTGGACATGGTGTTGATCGGCACGCCCTTTTGCAGGATCCAGCGCAGCACCACCTGCGCCGCCGACTTGCCATAGGCCGCGCCGATTTCGGCAAACAGCGGATATTTGAAAACCTCGCCCCGCGCGACCGAGCAATAAGAGGACAGCGGAATCCCGGTTTCAGTCGCGGCGGCCATCAGCACCGACTGATCGAGCAGCGGGTGAAACTCGACCTGGTTCTCGACCAGCGGGACGGAAACGATGGACCGGGCCTGACGCATCATCGCGGCGGTATAGTTCGACAAGCCGATATGCCGCGTCAGCCCCCTTGCTTGGGCTTCCTCAAGCAGCCGCAGCGATGGCGCGATATCGCCGCCCGGCGCCGGCCAGTGCAAAAGCAGGACATCCACCAGATCGACGCGCAGCGCCTTCAGTGAGGCCTCGACCGAGGGCATGAAGGTCTGGGGCGTGAAATTCTCGACGCCGACCTTGGTGGTGATGCAGAGCTGATCGCGCGGGATGCCGCATCCGGCCAGCGCCGCGCCGGTATCGGCCTCGTTCTGATACATCTGCGCCGTGTCAAAGGCGCGATAGCCGGCGGCAATCGCCGCCTCGATCGCCGCGCGCAAGACCTCGCCCTTCAGCGGAAAGGTTCCAAACGCGCGCTGGTGGTTCTTTTCGAAAACGATATTCATCAGCCCCCCTGCCCGGCTTCCCGGCCGGGTCACCGAAAAACCGGTGCAAATGATGCTTGATCTTGCGCTGCGACCGTCACTATTCTTATAACCAGTTGGTTACTTATAGCCAAGCGCGGAAGGGAATGCGCCGTGTCGAAAGTGAAGTCAGCCGCCGAGGCGGCGCGCCTTGTCAAAGACGGTGCAACCGTTGCCGTGAACTCGTCCTCGGGGCTGCTTTGCCCGGACGAGGTTCTGAAAGCCCTGGGAGAGCGTTTCCTGGCCGAGGGCGCGCCCAGGGGGCTGACCACCATCCACCCCATCGCGGCGGGCGACATGTTCGGCACCAAGGGCGTGGACCACATCGCGCATAAGGGCATGATCGCCCGGATCATCGGCGGGTCCTATCCCTCCGGGCCGACCAATGCCGAACCGCCGCTGATCTGGCAGCGCATCCTGGCCGAGGATCTGGCGGCCTGGAACGTGCCCTCGGGCATCGTCTTCGACATGCTGCGCGAAGGCGCGGCGCAGCGGCCGGGCGTCCTGACCAAGGTGGGGATGGAAACCTTTGTCGATCCCGATCAGGACGGCTGCGCGATGAATGCCAGCGCGCGCAAGGCGCCGCTGGTGCGCCGGGTGGACTTTGACGGCGATAGCTGGCTGCATTTCCCCGCGCTGCGCCCCGATGTGGCGATCATCCGCGCCAGCACCGCCGATGAAAACGGCAACCTGACCTTTGAACAGGAAGGCGCCACCCTGGGCGCGATGGAAATGGCGCTGGCGGCGCGCAATTGCGGCGGCATCATCATCGCGCAGGTGCGGCGGGTCGCGGCGCAGGGCACGCTGAAACCCCATGACGTGCGCGTCCCCGGCATCCTTGTCGATGTGATCGTCGAGGCGCCCGAGCAGTTGCAGACCACCGCGACCCCCTATGACCCGGCGATCTCGGGCGAGCTGTTCCGGCCGCTCGGCACCTTCCGCACGCCGGAATTCAACGTCGGCAAGGTCATCGCCCGCCGCGTGGCGCAAGAGATGCGTCCGGGCTGGGCGGTGAATATCGGCTTTGGCATCTCGGCCAATGTGCCGCGCATCCTTCTGGAGGAAAGCCAGCACGGCAAGGTCACCTGGGTGATCGAACAGGGCGCCGTGGGCGGTGTGCCCCTGCTCGATTTCAAATTCGGCTGCGCCTCGAATGCCGAGGCCTTCGTCGCCAGCCCGCATCAGTTCATCTATTTCCAGGCCGGCGGCTTCGACTGTTCGCTGCTGTCATTCCTGGAAATCGACGCCGAAGGTTCGGTCAATGTCAGCCGCCTGTCGGCCACGCCGCATCGCACGGCGGGCGCAGGCGGATTTGTCGATATCACCGCGCGGGCGCGCAAGATCGTGTTTTCGGGCAATTTCAACGCCGGCGCCAAGATGCATATCGAGGACGGCCGGCTGGTCATCGACAAGGAAGGCAAGATCGCCAAGATCGTGCCCAAGGTCGATCAGGTCAGCTTCTCTGGCCGTCGCGCGCGGGCGCAGGGGCAGGACATCACCTATGTGACCGAGCGCTGCGTGCTGCGGCTGGTCGAGGACGGGCTGATGGTCACCGAAATCGCCCCCGGCCTTGATCTGCAACGCGACGTTCTGGATCAGGCTGCGACGCCGCTGCTGGTCTCGCCCGAGTTGAAGGTGATGGACGCGCGGCTGTTCCAGCCCGAGCCGATGGGAATGGCGCTGTGACCGACCCGCGGCTGGATCTGGCCATCGCCGATGGCGTGGCGCGGCTGACGATCCGGCGCGCGGACAAGCTGAATGCGCTCGATGCCGAGATGGTCGATGCGCTGATCCCGCTGTGCCGCCGGATCGAGCGGTCGGACGCCTTTGTGGTGATCCTGACCGGCGAGGGCGGCAAGTCCTTCAGCGCCGGCGGCGACATCGCCGCATGGTCCAGCTGCTCGCCCGAGGATTTCGGACGTCACTGGGTCCGCGACGGGCATGCCGCCTTTGACGCGCTGGCGCGGCTGAGCCAGCCGGTCGTCGCGGTGCTGAACGGGCATTGCCTTGGCGGCGGGCTGGAACTGGCCTCCTGCGCCGACCTGCGCATCGCCGAGACGCATGTAAAGATCGGCCAGCCCGAGGCCGGTCTGGGCATTATCGCCGGCTGGTCCGGCACACAGCGCGCCGTGCGCCGCTTTGGCGCGCAGGTCGTCCGGCGGATGGCGCTGATGGGCGAGGTTTTTGACGCTGACGAGGCGCTGCGCCTTGGGCTGGTGGATCAGGTGGTGCCGACGGGCGAGGGCGCGCCCGCCGCCGACCGCGTCATCGAACGTCTGCGCAAACGCTCGCCCCGCGCCACCGAGTTGACCAAGATGATGGTCAATGCCGCCGAGGGCGAGGAACGCGAACGGGTGATCGAGGCGCTGGCGGGCACTATCGCCGCAGCCTCGCCCGATCTGGCCGAGGGGCTGGCGGCGTTTCGCGAAAAGCGGCCGCCGCGCTTTCCCGGCAGGGGCGAATAGCCCCCGCCCGGCAGACGCCTAGCGCCAGACCATCAGCCGGTTGTGCCCCCGCTGCACGATCTCGCCGCGCTGATTGCGCACCTCGACCGCAAGGGTCAGGATGCCGCGCTTGCCGTCGCTGGTCGGGCGCATCGCCTCGACGATGAACAGCGCCTGCACGCTGTCGCCGGCCAGCACCGGGGCGGAAAAGGCCCAGTCCCAGCCAAGCGAGGCCAGCGCGCGGAACTGCGCCGGGGTGTTGTTCTTCAACCCGTCGATCACCGACAGCACCAACAGCCCATGCGCGACCCGGCATGGAAACCCCATCGCCCGCGCGGCTTCGTCCGACATGTGGATGGCAAAGCGATCGCCGGTCATCTCGGCAAAATCGTCGATCAGCGCGGGGGTGATCTCGCGGCTGTCGGTCTCAATGTAATCGGCGACCCGAATATCGCCGTAACCATGGCTGCCCGGCGGCAGGCGACGCCCAGTCACACTGGCACCGGCGCATCCTCGCGCAGCAGCCCGCGCGACTTCAGCGCGGCCCAGAACTCGGCCGGGATCGGATGGCTGAACCAGGCGAGGTTCTGGTCAAGCTGGGCCACCGTCCGCGTGCCTGCGCAGAAGGACGGGACCGCCGGATGGGCAACCACGAATTGCAGCGCGGCGGCGGGCAGGGGCACGTTGAATTCGGCACAGACCGCCTCGATCTTGCTGACCTTGTCCATGATCGCCGCCGGGGCCGGGGCATAGTTATACTTGGCGCCCGGCTTCGCGCCGGTGGCCAGGATGCCCGAGTTGAAGCCACCTCCGACCAGCACCGCCGCCCCGCGTTCCTCGCAGAGCGGCAGAAAGGCGTCCAGCGCCTCTTGTTCCAGCAGGGTATAGCGGCCGGCCAGCAGGAAGCAGTCGAAATCGCGCTGTTTCAGCGCCTCGTGGCAGACCTGCCATTCGTTCACGCCGACGCCGATCGCCGTCACCACCTTTTCGTCGCGCAACCGCGCCAGCGCGCGATAGCAGCCGTCCATCGCATGACGGAACACCTCGGGCTGGTCCTTGCCACGGGTGAACACGTCGATGTCATGGATAAAGACGATATCCAGCCGCTCTAGCGCCAGCCGCTGCAAGCTGTCCTCAAAGGACCGCATGGTGCCGTCATAGCTATAGTCGAATTCCATGGTGAAGGGCGCGGCATTCACCCAAGGGGCGAAATCGATGCTCTCGCGCCGGGCCGGATGCAGCCGCCGCCCGACCTTTGACGACAGCACATAATCGCCCCGCCGCTTCCAGCGCAGAGACTGGCCGGTGCGCAGTTCCGACAGGCCATGCCCATACATCGGCGCGGTGTCATAAAAGCGCACGCCCGCATCCCAGGCGTGCTGGAACATCGCGTCCGATGTCGCCTCGTCGATTTCCGCAAAGATATTGCCAAGCGGCGCGGTGCCAAAGGCAAAGGGCGTCACCCACAGGTCAACACGCCCGAATTTCCGCAGATTTCCCGGTTGCATTCCGCCCCTCCACAAGTAACCGAATGGTGTATTAGTGGCAAAACGGACCAGCCATTACAAGGAAAAGTACCGCCCGACCGCGAATCGTCTTGACCAGCATCTTTGTCGCCCATTATGTAACTAAACAGTTACTAAATGGATCAGGAAACATGTATCTGACCGAGATGCAACTGCAGGTTCGCGACATGGCGCGCGCGTTTTCGGACGAAGTCATTCGCCCCGCCGCCGAAGCGCTGGATCGCGAGGAACGCTTCCCGGCCGAGATTTATGACCAGATGGCCAAGCTGGGCCTGTTCGGCATCGCCGTCCCCGAAGAGATGGGTGGCCCCGGCTTTGACACGCTGACCTATGCCGTGGTGATGGAGGAACTGTCGCGCGGCTATGCCAGCATCGCCGATCAATGCGGTCTGGTCGAGCTGATTTCATCCCTGCTGGTGCGGCATGGCACCGAGGCACAGCGCAAGCTGCTGCCACAGGTTTTGGGCATGACGACAAAGGTCGCCTATTGCATCACCGAGCCCGAGGCCGGGACCGATGTGTCGGGCATCCGCACCACGGCAACGCGCGATGGCGACGGCTGGGTGCTGAACGGCGGCAAGATCTGGATCCATAATGCGCCGGTGGCCGATCTGGGCTTTGTGCTGGCGCGCACCGACAAGGATGCCGGCAATCGCGGCATGTCGATTTTCATCGTCGACCTGCATGCGGCGGGGGTCGAACGCGGCCCCAAGGAACACAAGATGGGCCAGCGCGCCAGCCAGGTCGGCGCGTTAAACTTCACCGATGTCAGGCTTGGCCCCGACGCGCTGCTGGGCCAGCAGGGACGCGGTTTCCACATGATGATGAGCGTACTGGACAAGGGCCGGGTCGGTATCGGCGCACTGGCCGTGGGCATCGGCCAGGCCGGGCTGGAGGCGGCGGTGGACTATGCCGGCACGCGCAAGCAGTTCGGCAAAGAGATCTTTGAATTTCAGGGCGTGCAATGGCTTTTGGCCGACATGGCCAAGGATATCGAGGCGGCGCGACTGCTGGTTCATTCGGCGGCCAGCAAGCTGGATGCCGGGGTGAATGCGACCAAGGCCTGTTCAATGGCGAAATGCTTTGCCGGCGACATGGCGGTGGCGCGCACGGCCGATGCGGTGCAGGTCTTTGGCGGATCCGGCTATATCCGAGGATTTGAGGTTGAGCGGCTCTACCGCGATGCCAAGATCTGCCAGATCTATGAGGGCACGAACCAGATCCAGCGCATGATCATCGCGCGCGAGTTGATGAAACATGGGGCCAACGCATGAGCCAGGTCGCGCTTGTCACCGGATCGTCGCGCGGGATCGGCCTTGCCGTTGCCGAGGCCCTTGCCCGCGAGGGCTTTGCCATCGCCGTCAACGGCCCCGCCGCCGATGACGAATTGGCGCGCGCCGTGGACCGGATCGCCGCCCTTGGCTCGCGGGTCATCGCCGCGCCCTTCGATGTCACCGACATTGCCGGCCATGACGCCCAGCTTGCCCGGATCGAGGCCGAGCTTGGCCCGCTGACGACGCTGGTCAACAATGCAGGCGTCGGCGTCTTGCAGCGCGGCGACATCCTCGACGTCAGCGAAGCCAGCTGGGACCGCTGCATCGCGGTCAACAGCAAGGCCATGTTCTTCCTGTCACAGGCCTTTGCCCGGCGGCTTTTGGCGCGCGAACGCCCGGCCGCGCTGTTCCATTCCATCGTCAACGTCACCTCGTCCAATGCCGTCGCCGTCGCCGTCCAGCGCGCCGAATATTGCGCCAGCAAGGCCGCCGCCGCGATGGTGTCAAAGACGCTGGCCGTCCGGCTGGGGGCCGAAAACATCGCCGTCTATGATGTGCAGCCCGGCCTGATCGCCACCGACATGACCGCCCCGGTGATCGAGATCTATCGCAAACGCGCCGAAGAGGGGCTGACGCTTTTGCCGCGTGTCGGCCAGCCCGAAGAGGTGGGCGCGATCATCGCCACGCTGGCCTCGGGCCGGCTGCCCTATACCACCGGGCAGGCAATCTCGGCCGATGCCGGGATGCTGGTGCCCCGCTTCTGAAAGGCCCGCTTATGAAGATCGCCCTGCCCGACGCCCAAGGCCGCATGTCGGACTACACCCTGCGCGGCACCCCGGTTATCGCGGGCAAGCTGCCCGCCGATGCGGCGCGGACGGTCTATTCGGCGGCGCATGTCGTGGCCGATCCCTTTGCCGCCAGCGATCCCGGCGGCCGGGCGGCGATCGACTGGGACAAGACCATGGCCTTTCGCCGCCATCTGGCCGGTCTGGGCCTTGGCATTGCCGAGGCGATGGACACGGCACAGCGCGGCATGGGGCTGGACTGGGCCGGCGCGCTGGAACTGATCCGGCGCACGCGGGCCGAACTGCCCGATGCGCTGGTCGCCAATGGCTGCGGCACCGATCATCTGAACCCGGCTGACGCGGGCGACCTTGACGACGTGATCCGCGCCTATCTGGAACAGGTCGAGGCGATCCAGGCGCTGGACGCGCGCATCATCCTTATGGCCAGCAGGGCGCTGGCGCGCGTCGCCAAAACGCCCGCCGATTACGTCAAGGTCTATGACCGCGTGCTGGCCGCCTGCGACCATCCGGTCGTGCTGCACTGGCTGGGCGACATGTTCGACCCGCAACTGGCCGGCTATTGGGGCGCGGCCCGGTTCGAGGACGCGCTGGACACCGCGCTCGAGGTGATCCACCGCAACCGCTCCAAGGTCGACGGCATCAAGATCAGCCTCTTGGACAAGGACAAGGAAGTGCTGATGCGCCGGCGCCTGCCCGAAGGCGTCAAGATGTATACCGGCGACGATTTCAACTATCCCGAACTGATCGCGGGCGACGATCAGGGCTTTAGCCACGCGCTGCTGGGCATCTTCGACCCGCTGGCCCCTGCCGCCGCCCATGCGGTCGCGCTGCTGGGCCAGGGCGACGCTGCGGGTTTCCGCGCGGTGCTGGACCCGACCGTGCCGCTGGCGCGGCTGATCTTTCGCGCGCCGACGCAATATTACAAGACCGGCGTGGTGTTTCTGGCCTGGCTGAACGGGTTTCAGGACCATTTCATCATGCTGAACGGCGCACAGGCGATGCGCCCCCTGCCCTATTTCACCGAGGTCTTCCGGCTGGCCGATGGCTGCGGGTTGCTGGCCGACCCGGAGCTTGCCACCGACCGGATGAAGAAGCTGCTTGCGCTTTACGGGGCGTAGGATGCGCGACTTCACCCGTGACCATTCGGCGCTGGCCCTGAACACGGCAACGCTTGGCCATAACCTCGACGGCGCAGGCGCTGGTTGGTCGCCCGAGCGGGTGATCGATGCCTGCGCCGAACGCGGCTATGGCGGCATCGTCTTCTGGCGGCGCGAGATCGGCAATCGCGCGGTCGAGTTGGGCAACCGGGTGCGGGCCAGCGGCATGTCGGTGGTTGGCCTCTGCCGCACCCCCTATCTGGTCGGCAGCGAGGTTCCCGCCGATCTGGCGGGCGATCTGGCCGCCTCGATCGAGATGGCGGCATCGCTTGGCGCGCCGGTGCTGACCATCGTCACCGGCGGCACCGAGCCAGGCACGAAAGGCGTCATCGAAACCCAGAACCGTCTGGCCGAGCATGTGGCAGCCGCCGCGCCCTTGGCCGCGGCGGCGGGGGTCTCGCTGGCGCTCGAGCCGCTGAACCCGATGTTCGGCGGCAATCGGACTTGCCTGTTTACCGTCGCCGACGCCTTGCGCGTCTGCGATCTGGTCGGCGCGCCGAATGTCGGCATCGCCGTCGATGTCTATCACGTCTGGTGGGACCGCACCCTGCCCGAGGCGCTGCGGGCCGCGCGCGGGCGGGTGCTGGGCTATCACCTCTGCGACTGGTTGGAAAACACCCGCCACATGCTGCTGGATCGCGGCATGGTGGGCGACGGGGTCGCCGATCTGCGCGCCATCCGCCGCGCGGTCGAGGATGATGGCGGCTATCGCGGCCCCTGCGAGGTCGAGGTCTTTTCCGCCGAAAACTGGTGGAAACGCGACCCGGCCGAGGTGCTGGACACCATCGTCGCCCGTTTCCGCCAGCTCTGCTGATCCGCGCCGATCACCCTGATCCCGCAACAGACACGGAACCTTCAGCCCTTGCCACGGGTGTGCAGCCAGCCTCGATAGGCACGGTTCAGCCGGCGGGTGCGCAGCTGATCGCGGATCAGCACCCAGGGCGCCCACAGGCGAAAGCTGGGGTTCCGGCCCCGGCCCATGCGCTGCAATTGCAGCTTGGTCATCGCCATGGTGGCCAGGCTTGCCAGACCGCTTTTCCAATCGACCCTTGGCACCTCGATCACCTCTTCGCGCTGTTTCCAGCGGTTGGGCAGGTCCGGAGCATAGGCCAGCGCCTGTGCAATGCCCACCATGGCGACGCCCGCGCGCCCATCCTCGGGGGTCAGCGCGCCCTCGGCGGTGGCACGGCTGCGGATGCCGCCTGTGACCATGATCGGCATCGCGGCCACCGCCACGATGTCGCGCGCGAAATCAAGGAAATAGGCCTCGCGCGCGCGGGTGCTGGCGCGCCTGGCCGGCTGTTGCGGGCGGCCATGCATGGCGGGGCTTTCATAGCTGCCGCCCGAGATTTCGACCAGATCGACCGCCTCAAGGTTCAGCAAGCGCACCACCGCCACCGCATCCTCTGCATCAAAGCCGCCCTTCTGGAAATCGGCCGAGTTCAGCTTGACCCCCACGCCAAAGCCGGGACTGACCCGCGCCCGCACGGCACGCAGGATCTCGATCAGGATGCGGGCACGGTTTTCCAGCGATCCGCCCCAGTCATCCCCGCGCCGGTTGGTCAGCGGCGACAGAAACTGGCTCAGAAGATAGCCATGGGCCGCGTGGATCTCGACCCCGTCGAAACCGGCCCGTTCCGCCAGTTCGGCGGTCGTCGCGAACTGGTCGATGACGCGCCGGATGTCGTCTTGGGTCATCGCACGCGGCGGGGTGAAGAGCTTGGAATATCTGCCCATCTCGACCGGCACGGCCGAGGGGGCGATGGCTTCGGGGTTGGTCTTGGCATAGACCTGTCGGCCCGGGTGGTTGATCTGCATCCACATCCGCGTGCCATGCGCCCTACCCGCCTGCGCCCAGGCAACGAATGGGGCGAGCGGCTGGCGGTCGTCCAGCACCACGCCGCCCGGCCCGGTCACCGCATCGGCCGCGACCATGACATTCCCGGTCAGGATCATCCCCGCACCGCCCGCCCCCCATTGACGATAAAGACCCAGCAGCGCGGCCCCCGGCAGATGCCGGGCATCGGCCATGTTTTCCTCCATCGCGGCCTTGGCGATGCGGTTGGGGATGACCTGTCCGCTGGGCAGGGTCAGGGGCTGAAACAGCCGCGCGTCATATGTCTGATCAAACATTTTTGCGATCCTTGAGTTCGGTTCGCGGCCTATATAGGGTTTGAACCCATGTTTAAGGTCAAGGGCCTGTACCATGAAAATCGGAGAAATCGCGAAAGCCGCCGGCGTCAGCACCTCTCGCATCCGCTTTTATGAGCGCGAAGGCATCATTCCCGCAGCTGAGCGGGGCGCGAATGGGTATCGAAACTATCCCGCCGATCTGATCGCGCTGCTGCGTTTCATCGAACAGGCACAGCATCTTGGCTTTACCCTGCGCGAGATTTCCGAGGTCGAGACCGGCGTCGGCGAGCATATCGTGTCCTGCACCGATGCGCTGGCCATGCTGGCGAAAAAGCGCGACACGATCACCGCGCTGATCGCCGAGGCCCAGGACCGCAAGCGCCGGATCGAGGCGCTGATGGCCGAGCTTGAGGCCAACCGGCCCGCGCCCCGCGCCGCCGGCTGACCGACCGGCGGCCTTGCGGGGCATCGGAAATGCCCTTGGGGATGAATTGATTCCGCCCTTTTACTGCCTACATATCCGGCAGCGAACACATAGGGGGACGCCATGACTTATTCGAAA
The DNA here is from genome assembly GCF_042648425.1 of Paracoccus mangrovi. Lineage (NCBI taxonomy): Bacteria > Pseudomonadati > Pseudomonadota > Alphaproteobacteria > Rhodobacterales > Paracoccaceae > Paracoccus > Paracoccus mangrovi. The sequence continues at coordinate 75,405 of NZ_JBHRXJ010000016.1, forward strand.
TCCGACGACGCCATTTCCCGCCTGACGCCCGAACAATACCGCGTCACCCAGCAGAACGGGACCGAGCGCGCCTTTACCGGCGAATATGACGAACATTTCGAGCCGGGCATCTATGTCGATATCGTTTCGGGCGAGCCGCTCTTTGCCTCGTCGGCCAAGTTCAATTCGGGCTGCGGCTGGCCGGCCTTTTCGAAACCCATCGTCGCGGCGAATGTGGCCGAATTGCGCGATACCAGCCATGGCATGATCCGCACCGAGGTCCGGTCCACCCATGGCGACAGCCATCTGGGCCATGTCTTCCCGGATGGACCAAGGGATATGGGCGGGCTGCGTTACTGCATCAACTCGGCCAGCCTGCGTTTCGTGCCGGTGGCCGAGATGGCGGCCGAAGGCTATGGCGATTATCTGGATCAGGTGGAGGACAAGTGATGACCGAACGTGCCGTTCTGGCCGGGGGCTGTTTCTGGGGCATGCAGGATCTGATCCGCAGGTTGCCGGGCATCACCGCGACGCGGGTGGGCTATACCGGGGGCGATGTGGCCAATGCCACCTATCGCAACCATGGCAGCCATGCCGAAGGGATCGAGATCCTGTTCGATCCGGCCCGCATCAGCTATCGCGATCTGCTGGAATTTTTCTTCCAGATCCACGATCCGACCACCCGCGACCGTCAGGGCAATGATCGCGGCGCCAGCTATCGCTCGGGGATCTATTACACCTCCGAGGCGCAGCATCAGACCGCGCTGGACACGATCGCCGATGTCGATGCCTCGGGCCTGTGGCCGGGCAAGGTCGTGACCGAGGTCAAACCCGCCGGCGATTTCTGGCAGGCCGAGCCCGAGCATCAGGACTATCTCGAGCGGATCCCGAACGGCTATACCTGCCACTTCCCGCGCCCGAACTGGGTCCTGCCCAAGCGCGCGGCGGAATAGGCGGATAAACGAAAAGCCGGGCCCCATATGGGGCCCGGATCAAATGCGCCGGTGGGTCATCAGATGAGGGCGCAGAGCTTTTGAGCCTTGCGGGCCATCGGGGAAAGCTTGTCATAACCCGTGCCCCCGAGGGGAAATAGCCAAAGATAAGCATCCCCCCGGAAGCCATTTGCGCCCGCAGCCGGCCCAGCGCCTATAGCTTTGGCCGATTGATCGACAATGCAAGCCAACCCTGCAAGGGTTGGCTGAAGGTCGAGGGCCTCGCAGAGCACATGTAGACCATCGTCGAGGCGCTGAAGAACTTTGCCACCGGGATCGTCGACAAATTTGAGGCCGGGACCGACACGCTGAGCGCCAAGATGAGCAAGGCCGCCGCCGGTGCCAAAGAGTTAGTGATTTGTCCTCGTATGCTGAAAAAAATTGAAAGCACCATCGCGGCATTGAAGCGGATTAAAGACGGGCTGCCCCGCCCGATTTAGGCCATCGCGCACAGCGCCAGCGACCGGATTGTGCACCCGCGTCAAAAAAAGTGATGCAGCTGGAGTTCAAGATCGATCCGAACACGCTGGGCATGAATGGCTGGGATATTAGGATTATACGGAAAAACGTGCAAATGCGAAACGATATCGCGGATCATATCAAGCAACGCGAGCTTTCCGTTCCTCGAAAGAGAGGGATCGGTGGAGCCCATGATAAAGCTGAATTTGACCGGGCGTTGGCTGATGAGGGCGGCGGCGTTGTAGATCGGACGCCCATCCAAGCCTATCGGGCGTCCAGGAAGTCAAGTATCAGTTGCCGGCCCTTGATGCACAAGGCAACCCTACCGGCCATATGAAATCAATGACATACACCAAGACCATCTATAACAGCAATCTTCTAAGCGACTCAGAATATCTTAAGATGGGAAGAGAAGCTGCAAATTCGGCGCTGCAGGCCAATGGCGGTGTAATGCCTCGCGAGTGGGTGGGGAGAACACTGGATGGGGTAACCATCAGAGGGTATTCTGACAATGGCGTGGTTTCATCCTTTTTCCCAGAGGTAAATTGACAATGAGAAATAGAATTGAACTTCCCGACTCGATGTACCCCATCCAATCTTTTTTTAACTCCCTTAGGGAAAGAGACTTTCTAGATGCGCTCGACTCTTTTGCTCAAGGGTGCGGCTTCAGCATCGAAGGAGCGAGTTGCTCATTTCCCGTGAACCTAAGCGAAGATCTCGGCGGACGTGAGGGTCAGTATGGATACATTGAGTTCTGGACCTATTCCGGAAATCAGGAGGTGCGTGTTTCCTTCCCAGATTTCATGACGTTCCTCGGCACAGCTGCAGATAACGAAATTGCATACGATCCGAAAATGCAGAGCCGCATTGAGGAAAAAATGTTAGCAATCAGCGAGAAAGTTAAAGGAATGGAAGATCGATATAGGAAGGCACATGGCGTGATAACATAGCCCTGGCTTCCGATGAACCAAAGGCTGATACAATTTTTTAAGAACTAACCGAGACAAAGAATAGAAGCAGCGTTCCCGACTTTGACGCCGAAAGCGGTGAATCAGTAGAAATTTTGCCCTCCGATCACACCGTTGAAGCACTAAAGGATTCGGGCCTACCGCCGACTCTGTTTGAATACTGGAAAGGTCGTGGGTTTCCAAACATCTGTCCAACTGGTCAACCCACCGAGTTATGAAGCAATGGCAACCGAATGGATAAAGGGTTCGCCATTCTAGCCCACATTCTCCAAGTAAGTCGCTGATTTCGCTGTCGTAATCGTGATATTTCGCATATAAATCATGGCGTTGACGGCTGCGAGGGGCGCGTTTCATG